>NZ_JBHXQZ010000077.1:0-39204 GCF_042717095.1 Streptomyces sp. NPDC058632
ATGGGCCCAACCGCGGCAATCGGGAGATGGGGCTCGATCAGGGACCACTGCTCATCGGTGAGATCGCCTCGCGCCATGACTGACGGCTTATCAAGACCGAGCCCTAACGCGCAGGCGATCTACCGAACTCCTGATCCGAACTCCAGACAGGACCTAACCGCGAACGAGTGGGAACCGATCGCGTTCCACGCCTTGGCGATCGGCCGGCCCAGCTGTTCGGTGACCCACAGGCTCTCGACCTGCCCGGCGTCGATGGCCTCGATCCGGTTGTCCCGCGCCGGGTAGTAGTTCGACGTGTCGATGACGACCGTTCCGGCCGGTACACCAGCGATCAGCGGCGCGACCTGCGGAAGACGGTTCAGGGGAATCGAGAGGATCACGACATCGACGTCCGCCACGGCCTCCGTCGTGGTGACCGCTCGCCCGCCCGAGGACAGCACATCGGCCTCGATCGTGTGCGGGCCGCGCGAGTTGGCCACCTTCACCTCATGCCCCGCGGCACTGAGCCGCTGGGTCAAAGTCTTACCGATGTGTCCTACGCCCAGAATGCCGATCTTCACAGTGGATCTCCTTGCATCGAGTGGGGGTGCGGGAGGTGGTTGCGGCCACGTGGAGCCGGCGCATGGCGACGTGGCCGGCGGCTGGTCTGAAGCACGCCTACGCTCATGAAAGCCTTTCGTCGCTCCCGGGCGCCGTTTCCCTTGCGGGTGTCTCCCACCCGGTGCGCATGAGAGAGACGAGCGCGTCGGGCGACGACTCGTCGGCCATGACGGCGCCGCGCGCCCAGGCTGTGGCCAGCGTGCTGAGGAACAGGTCCCGGCCCCGCACCCAGGGCTGGGCGGCGCCATCCCGCTGGGCCGCGCCGAGGAAGTCCTCGGTGGTCGTGACGAAGCCCTGACAGGTGATCGCAAGAGGCGAGGTGCCCTCACTCAGCGCGGCCCGCAGGGGCTCGGGCAGGCCGTCGAAGGCGGTCACCCATTCGCTCAGCGCCTGAAGCCACGATGTGAGGGCGGCGCGGGAGTCGGTCACCTCCCGCCGGATGGCAACGCGACGGGCCTCCAGCTCTTCGTCGCGGGCCTGCAGCAAAGCGGCCAGCAGTGCCTCACGGGTGGGGAAGTGCCGGTACAGGGTGCCCGGACCGACACCGGCCCGCTTGGCGATGGCGTCCATGGAGCCGGTGATGCCCTGCTCGGCGAAGAACTCCTCCGCGACCTCGAGGATGTGTGTCCGATTGCGCTGCTTGTCCGTCCGCTGCCGACGCCCGCCGACCGCTCCCTCGCTCATGCCGTGCACCTCCCATTGACAATACGGAGACCCTCTCCGTATTGTCGTCCGCGAAACGGAGACTATCTCCTTATCGGTCTCGGCGCTACCGCTGGCAGATCCGCAGGCACGGCCGCGGCGTCCGTGGCCGCCGGCAGCCGCGCCCCCTGGTCGCCGACTTCACGGCCGCCGCTGTGCCTCATGCCCGGCGCGTGCGCCCGGGCTGCCGCGCGCACCCGACGGCACGCACAACTCTGCTTCAAGCACCCCACCTCAGCCCGACGGAAGAGATCACATGTCCCCCGACAGGACTCCGGCACAGGCCGCCGCGGACACACCGGATGCAGTACCACCGACCCGCAACGACCAAAAACTGGCCTCCAAGGACGTTCTCGTCATCGGGATCCTGATGGTCTCCGCGTTCACCGTCCTGCTGAACGAAATGCTGCTGGGAGTCGCACTCCCCACCCTGATCACCGATCTCGACATCACGCCCACCACGGGACAGTGGCTCACGACCGGTTACCTGCTGACCCTGGCGATCCTCATCCCCGCCACCGGGTTCCTCCTGCGCAGGTTCAACCTCCGCACGATCTTCATCGGCTCGCTGTCCCTGTTCACCCTGGGCACGGCGATCGCCGCCGTCGCCCCGGGATTCGGTGTGCTGTTCACCGGCCGCATCATCCAGGCGGTCGGCACGGCCGCCCTCGTGCCCCTTCTGATGACCACGACGATGCGCCTGGTTCCCCCGCATCGCCGAGGCCGGACGATGGCACTGGTCACCGGTCTGACCGCGGTGGCACCCGCGGTCGGCCCGGCGGTGTCCGGCGTAGTGATCTCCCAGCTCAGCTGGCGGTGGCTGTTCATCCTGGTCCTGCCCGTCGTCCTGGCCGCGCTGGCACTGGGCGCCGCCAAACTGCGCAACATCACCAGCCCCGAGCAGGTCAGGCTGGACGTGCTGTCCCTCGTCCTGTCCGCCATCGGGTTCGGCGCCCTCGTCTACGGCTTGTCCACGATCGGCGAGTCCGCCTCCGGCCACACACCGGTCCCGCCCTACATCCCCATCGTCATCGGACTCCTCGCCCTCGCCGTCTTCGTCCGTCGGCAGACCGTGCTCCAGCGCAGCGACAACGCGTTCCTCGACATGAGGATCCTCCGTACCCGCTCGTTCACCGTGCCGCTGCTGGTCATGCTCGTCGTCGCACTGGTCGGATTCGGCACCACGATGGTCCTGCCCCTGGTCCTCACAAACGTCGCCGGCCTGACCACGTTCCAGATCGGCCTCTTCCTGGTCCCCGGCGGAGCCCTGATCGCCCTCGTCTCGGCCCTCGGCGGACGCATCTACGACCGCTACGGACCGCGCCCCCTGGCCATCCCCGGATCGGTCATCTGGACGGGCTCCCTATGGTTCCTGAGCCGCGTGGACGAGGACACCAGTGTCACCGCGCTCCTGACCGCCTACCTCGTCCTGTCGGCCTCGCAGGCCCTCATGTGGGCTCCGATGACGACAGCCGCACTGGCCTCCCTACGCCCCGAGCTCTACCCGCACGGCACCGCGGCGTTCAACACCGCCCAGCAACTGGCCGGCGGCGCAGGCGGCGCCATCCTGATCTCGGCCTACACCATCGGCTCCCACACCAAGGACGCGGGAGCGCTGAACCTGGCGCAGTCCGTCTCAGCGGCACAAGCCGCCTTCACGACAGCAGCGGTCATCGGCTGCCTCGCGATCATCGGCACCATCCGGGTCCGCAAGGCCGCGCCCACCCCCCAGCCACCGGCTTCTCCACCGAGCGATGCTTCGGTCAACGCCGCCGCCATGCCGGCAGCGTCGTCGACAATGGACTGACCGCCCATGCGCAGGCACGAGCACACGCACTACCACCACCGAGCTGACCAGGCCCTACTAGCCTTCGACCGCAGCTCCGACGGTCGGCTCACCACTGGACGCCGCTGGAGAAAACCGACCGAGCCCACCGTGCGCCGCACAGACCCCCTCGCCACCCGCGCGTCATCGACGGACACGGCACCCTGGACACCGACACTTGGCCCGACGCCGGATGGGCCGTCCACGCCCTCGGACACCCCTGAGCCTCGGTTTCGTCGCCCGGCCCTGTGACGCCACCGCAAGCTGTTGGGCGGCGCTCACGAGCCGCGCCAGGACGGAGTGAAGGTACCGGTCAGCCGACGGGCCCTCACCACCTGCTACACCCGAAACTCGGATCAGGCTGGGCAGTACTCGCAGTCGCGAGCCAGCCTGCGCGACATGAAGATCCGGCCATCCTGGCACGAGGTGGCCGGCTTGGGCCCTCCGCAAGGCGGAGGGCCCAAGCTTCTGTCAGATTTCCACGCTGTAGTACTGGGCGAGGTAGTCGATGATGTCTGCGGCGTGCGGTACGAGTTCCGGCAGATGTGCGGTGAGTGCGCTGCGGGTGGCGGCAGCGAGTTCGGAGGCGCTCATGGTGGCGGTGCGGACGTACGGATCGAGACGCCTGATGAGTTCGTAGTTGCTGTCGATGTTCTCCGCCCGCATGGCCTTGTCCAAGGGTGGCGCGCCGGGCGGTGGGACGGCCGGGAGCACCCGGCTGAGGAAGGTGACCCGGTGCAGGATCCGCCAGCATGGTGGTTTGGCGGTGCTCTGGCGGGCCTGGCGCAGGGCTGCGGCGTCGGGGGCGTCGCTGTTGGCGAGCCAGAGGGGGTCGATGACCTTGTGGTAGAAGTCGTCGAAGTTGGCGCTGGTCTCGCCGAGGTAGAAGGTGGAGAAGCGGTAGGCGTCCACCTTGCCCGGCACCAGGACCGGTTTGCCCGCGGCGTCGAGGGCGGGCTTGCCGTCCTTGTCACGGCGTTGCAGGTCGCCGGAGGGCGCGCACTGGACGTTGAGGCCGAATGTCCGGGAGGAGTCTTTGGTGCGGGCACGGGTGGTGCTGATGCTGCCGCCGATCGAGGCGTCGAGACTCATGGTGGCGCCGGCGCCGGCGACGGAGCCGGTGGCTTCGACGCTCTGGCCGAAGGTTCCGGTGAAGGAGTAGGAGCCGGAGGTGGTTTCGGTGACCGCGTCGGTGGCCTCGGTGGCCTCTTCGAAGAAGCCGCCGTGGGCCGTCCAGACGTAGGTGTTGACCAGGTCGCGGTGGGAGAAACCCGCCGAGGCGGCGCTGCCGGCACTTCCGCGGCGGTCGTCGGCCCGGCCGCCGGTGATGCCCATACCGCGCAGGACCTTGTCGGCTTGGTCGTGTGTCGGGTCGTGGCGGTGGGGCTCGGTGGAGACGGATTCGTAGAAGGCCCGCATGCGCTGCTGGTCGCGGGTGATCCGGCGTTTGAGGGCGTAGGCGTCGCGGGGCTTGAAGTAGCTGTACTCGCCGTAGCCGGTGGCGGTGGGGTAGTCGGGGTCGGTGACCTTGCCGCGGTCGTCGAAGCCGACGGCGCCGTCCAGGGTGCCCTGTTTGACGTAGCGGGGGTTGATGGGGAAGTGGATGATGTTCCAGTCGCGGGGGGTGTCGGGGTTGGGCAGCATCCGGTAGGCGACCAGGGCGCCGGTGTGCGCCAGGCGCAGGGCGAAGACATCGGCGGTCTGCGACTGCACCAGGGCCATGCCGGTGTTGGCGGGCACGTACCGCCGGCCGATTGCGGAGTTGAGTACTCGCGCGGGGTCCTCGGCGTGGCCGGTCAGCGTGACGCGGGCCTTGCGCGTGATGTTCTGGCCCTGGCTGACCTTGGTCTCGCTGCTCCAGGTGTTGGAGAACTCCAGGCTGAGGCTCGTGACGGTCTTCACCGAGCCGTCGGCCATCGGTGTGGCGAAGCCCACGCCGAGCGGCGCGGTGATCGCCAGGACGTCGCCGCCAAGTTCGATGCCCAGGGCGGCCTTGAAGGCGGCGGTGACACTGGCGTCCTTGCTGGAGGACAGCCCGTAGGTGACCTGGTCGGCTTCGGTGAACTCCACCGAGGACGCGTCGCGGTAGCCGTCGTCCTTGTTGGTGAGGTTCTCCGACGGCACCGGTGGGGCGCCCTCGATGTAGCCCATGAGTTCCGGATCGAACTGGACCTGGCCCACCCATTCGGTGCTCAGGTCGCCGACCTTGTATCCGGTGACCAAATGCCAGCGGCCGTCGCGCAGGTAGCCGTAGCAGCGCTTGAGCGCCCCGGTGGCCTCGCCCTTGGGACCGAACTGGAGATCGGCGTACTCGGTGACGGCGGGGGCCGCGGCGATGGTGTCGTGGAAGGGGGTGCGGACGGCGGCCAGCGCGGAGCGCACTTCGGCGGTGTCGGTGGACACCGGAGCGGTGGACAGCAGGATCCGCGGCCGCCCCGCGGTGAAGGCCAGGTTGTGGCCGCGCAGCCCTTCGTCGCGCACGAGGGGGGCGCCCGCGGTCGTGGACTCCCGGTCGAAGGGCCAGTAGCCCAGGAGGTCCTGCTTGCCGCCGCGCACGCGGGTGAACATGTTGTCGGAGATCTGCTCGGGGGTGCGCACCGTGCGCCAGACGCGGACTTCCTCCAGCGTGCCCGCCAGCGGCGCCACCGGCTGACCGGTGTACAGGGATGCGCCCAGGGTGAACTGCTTGTCCCCGTAGGAGCTGGTGTCGCGCGGGAGCTGGCCCGGATCGGCGGACAGCGCCTGGCCGTTGCGGTACAGGCGCAGGGCGCCGGCCTTCGGGTCGGGGTCGCGGGTCCAGCGGGCACCGCGCAGTCTGGCCGGGTAGGCGCCGGCGGCGTCGTAGGTGATGTTCCCGGTGTTCTCCTCGAACGACCAGCGTGCCACCAGCCCCTTGGCGCGTTCGGTGACCGCGAGGCCCAGTTGGTCGGTCTTGCGGGCGGTGTTCCACAGCCGTACCTCGCCCAGGGCGCCGTGCAGCCTGCGGCCGAGTTCGACGGCGCTGCGGTTGGACTGCGCGCCGGGGCCGGCGTAGCGGTGACTCCCGTCCAGCCTGCCGTCGAGGTAGAAGCGGATCTCCTGCGCGTTCTGGGCGCCGCTGGCTGCCTCGGGCGGCAGCGTCTGCCGCACCACGCTCACGCGGTGGAAGGCGCCGGCGCGCAGGGCTGTGTCGGAGGTGTAGCGGACGGCTTTGCCCTCGGCCTCGCAGAAGGCGAACTCCACCCTGCCCTCGGCCCTGATGCCCACCTGGTAGGGGACACCGCCCGGCCCGCCGTCGACGGCTTCGCCCTTGGCTATCAGGCCCATGGGCGTGCCGAGCCGGTCGAGCTGGAGGAACACCTCGACCGTGAGGTCGTCCAGCACATCCAGTGCGGCGTGCGGGGCCACCTCCAGCCCGATGGTGCCGCTCTGGCGCACGGCCCAGGCCTGGGTGAAGGTCGCGGCCAGATGGGCCCACTCGTTGCACGCGAAGCGTTCCGCCGAACGCACCGCACGGTCACCTGCACGCGCCACCACCTGGTAGCCCTTGATCGGCGAGGGCGTCGCACCCGTGCCGGTGAAGGTCCAGTGGCCCAGCAGTCCCGGTTCGCGCCCCGACATCCGCTGGTGGCGTTCGCCGGAAATCTCCCCGGGGGTGCGCACCCGCCCGAAGACGCGCACTTCGTCGATCTGGCCGTGGAGGAAATCGCCGCTGAACGGCTGGGCGCCCACCACCAGCGGGCCGTTGCCGGTGTAGGGGCCCTTGGCGGTGCGGCGGGCGACCTCGGTGCCGTCCCGGTAGAGGATCTGCTCGCGGGTGGCGTTGACGTACACCGCGGCGTAGTGATGCCAGTCCAGGTCCGGGTAGGACTGTGTGGTCTTGAGGTCGTCGCCGAACAGCGCGAAGGTGAGGGTGTTGTCGGCGGCGATGTGCAGATGCAGGGTCTGGTCGGTCGCACCGGCCGGGTTTCCGTGCGTGAGGAGCGGTTCCACACGGCCGCGCGCGTGGCTGCGCCTGGCCCACAGCTCGATGGTGAAGTCGCGGTGGGACAGGTCGAGCGCGCCGTTCAGGTCGGTTCTGTCGTCGCCGTCGAAGGACTGCGTGGGCAGGTCCGCAGGGGCCAGGGCCAGGGAGTACGCCGACTCCGCCGTGTTGGCGTGCACGAGCCTGGCCTGCCCGGTCTCGGGATTGACCCACGCCTCCAGGCTCAGATCGCCGGTCGTGGCGACCCCGTCCAGCTTGTCGGCAGGCAGCGAAAGGTACTGGTCCTTGCCATTGAACAGGTAGGCGCGGCCCGGCATTTCGGCCCGCCACAGGCAGCCGCTCCCCGTGATCGTCGGCCGGGCCGTGCCGTTGGGGACGGAGTGGACGGCGCCGGCGGCCAGAGCGACCAGCCGGGAGCCCGAGGACAGCAGGACCCCGGGCCGGCTGGAGGTGGCCCGGGCGTGGTCGTAGCCGATCACGCTGACCTTGTCGCCCGGCTTGATCGCGGTGCCCGGCGCCGAGAGCGTGATCGTCTTGCCGCCGAGCGGGATCTCGGCGGCCGCGGCGTATCCGGAGCCGCCGATGCCGAGATGGGCGGCCGCCGCGACCTTGACGGCCGCGCCCTCGGTGAGCTGCACCGTCGTGCCGGTGACCTGGAAGACCGTGCCCACCGTCACCGGCGCACCGGCGTTGCCGGCCAGCGCCGCGCTCATCGGGCCCGCCTCGCGTGGCAGGGACCGCCACGTCTCGCTGTCGTTGTTGGCCGTGATGGTCAGGTCGCAGCGGCCGGGCGCGTCGCCGTCGCTCACCTTGATGGTGTAGTCCTCCAGCGCGATGCCCGCGTCGCGGGCGACGAAGCTGACGGCGCCTCCTGATGCCGTGAGCTCCTGGACACCGCGGATGACCGTGGTGTCGTAGTAGGCGGCGAAGAACTGGCCGTTGGCTCCGCGGAAGTACAGCACGATGTTCCCGGTGCCGCTGTCCAGCAGGGCGGGCCGGTCGGCGCCGCGGGCGAAGTCGAGCAGGCCCCCGGAGTAGCTCAGCCCGGTGAGGTCGACGCCGAGCGAGGGCATGGCCACGGTCAGGTCGGCGTCGCCCTCGAACCCGACTGACAGGCGGGCCAGCTTCTCCTGGGCGGCCTTCAGCTCCGCCTCCTTGGCGGCGAGCGAACGTTCCAGTTCTCTGACTTTCTGGTCGGCCGAACGTGCTGTCGCCAGTTCGTCAGCGGCCTTCGCCGCCTTGTCCTTGGCGGCCTGGAGGAGCACGTCCACGCCCGACCGCATGGCGCCCCGCACCATGCGCAGGAGACCCGAGTCGTCTCTGAGACCCGCGCTCGTCTGGACCACCTTGTACCTCGCCGACTCGACCACCGAGACCGCGAGTTTGCTCTGGCGGTTGACGAGCCGGACGTAGTCGCCTTCGGTCAGCAGTGCGAAGTTCGAGGGCGCGTAGGTGGACATGCGCGGGAGCGTGGACAGATCGGCGTTCTCATCGCGCGACCCGCCCCTGACCACCATGTCCTGGTTGAACAGTTTGTATGCCAGGTTGTAGAAGGTCTCCGCGCCCACCTGGACGGTGTCGAAAGTCCAGACCCCCACTGTCGGACTATCGACGAAGGCGGACTGCACCGCCGCGGGCGAGCTGGAGGAGCCCGCGACCAGGAGCTTCCGCGCGGACGTCCCGCTTGGTCCCTGATCCTGCAGTTTGGGGAAGATGTCGTAGAACCAGGAGGTCACCAGATCCTTCTCGGCGTCGTACCGCTTCTGGTAGGTGCTCACCTCGTGGTTCAGCTGGTCGTACGCGGTCTGGAACTCGGGCAATCTGGCGGACAGCGGGCGCAGCCGGGTGATCTCCGGCCGCAATACGGCGATCTCCGGCTCCAGCCGCTTGATCAGCTGCTGCAAGGCGCTGATCTGTTCGGCGTTCTCCCCCTTCACCGGCCGCTTGAGCAGGGTGGGATCCAGCACGTCCGGCACCTGGGCCAGCCGGCCGTCACGGCCGACACCGAAGTCCACACTCGCCACGCACGCGTCCGGGCCGTCCTTGGCGGCGAAGGCGAGCATCACCCTGGCCTGCCGCTTGACCGGCTTCGTCGCGCCGCCGTAACCGGCAGGAGCCTTCTCCTGCTGGTGGTAGAGGACGGCCGACATGCCCGAGACGACCGTACGCCCCGTGAGGGTGAAACTGTCGCGCCGCACGCCCGGGTGATCGCCCACCGGCGCGTCCGAGCCGACCCAGCGTGCGTCACCCTTCAGCGTGCCCCTCAGTGCCCGGTCCGTCTGGTCGAAGGCGGTGGTGCCCGTACCCTCGTCGAACCGGTAATAGGCCACCAGACCCGGCTCGCTGCCGATCAGCCGGTGGTTCATCTCGGCGGCGATCTCAGCGGCACTGCGTGCCCGGTTCCACACCCGGACCTCATCGATGTCACCCTTGAAGTAACCGATCGTCCGGCCCCGGTGGACCTTCTTGCCGATCAGCGTGAGCGCACCGGGATCGTCGACGAACGGCATGTCCCCGCTGCCCGACAGTTTGCCGTTCACGTACACCCGCACGGTCTTGCCGTCGAAGGTGCCGGCGATGTGGCTGTACGTGTCGTTCGCGATCTTCTCGGCGGAGCTGATCAGATACGGAGCGGCGTCGTGAGCCAGGTAGACCGTGCCGTCAGGGTTCAGGGCGAGCTGGCAGGCCCCACCCCTGGCCAGCACGGGGCCGTCGATACCTTCGGGCTTGACCCACGCCTCGATCGAATACGGCTTCCCCGTGAACCGCAGCGCCTCCACGTCACCCAGCTCAATGTGGGCGTCGTTGCCGGCCAGCCGCAGCGCCGTCTCCGCATGCCCGTCCGAGCTCGTCACCGGCACCAGTTCGCGCTTGGTGAACGGGCAGGTACCCGGGTCACGCTCGAACACCGCGTCCCGGTACACCGGATCCGGGCTCGTGTAGAACCGGGTGCCCCGCGTGTTGAACAAACCCTGAACGCCCTGTTCGACGTTGAAGCAGTCGACACGGCCGGTGGCGTCGTTATGGGCGAAGAACTGCCAGCGCTGCACATTGTTGACCGCGGTGGGCACCAGCACCGCGGCGAAACGGCCCTGGCTCAGATTACGGATGAACGACAGCTCCTGGGTCGGCTCGTAGAACGGGCGACCCTCCATGTCCTCGGTGCCCAAGGTGTCCTTGGTCGACTCGGCACGCGTCGCGTGCCGGCTGCGCCGGTACCGCACCTCCAGCACCGGCTTGAGCTTGCCCTCCACCAGCACAAACCGGTCGCACAGCAAGGTGTCGCGCACCAACGGCACCTTCTTCGTGCCGTCGAGCCCGTAGTCGGTCCTGGCCGGGTTGCCGGAGCAGCCGCCGTTGGTCAGCTTGTACACGGCGTCGGGGTGCGCGTCACCGATCGACTGCCGCAGCACGACCACGTACGTGCCGTCGGAGATCACATGGAACGGAGCGGACGCCGTCAGCCGCGCCGTCGTGGACAGGCGCGTATCGGTCTCGTCAGCCGTCGGCTGCTCGTCGGCGGCCGCCTCGACACCGCCGCGCTTGACCACCGGCATCACCGTGGGGCCGACGACGCCGAAGCCCACCTCGGCGAGTTCCCGCGGAAAGGCCAACTCGATCGGGTTCACACCCCAGAACGCCGCGTCCGCGGCGCCCTTGGCCTGATCCCTGGCCAGATCCAGTACGGAATAGACAATGCGCCGGGACGAGTCCATGGCGAACGCCACGGTCGTGCCCTGGTGACGCGCCATCGTCACATGGGTGTACGACCGGTCGCCGTAGACCTTGAGCAGCGAATCCTGAGGTGCCACGCTTCCCCCTCCACGTACACGAACGCCGCCTTCTGACCAGTCCCCACCGGCCGAAGCGGCGCATGACAAACCTTGATCCCCGACGGGGCGCCCGTCAGCGTGGCAGCGAGAAGTCGCGCGGATAAGGGGCGAACTCGCCAGATCGTGCGGAACAGCTACTGGTAAACGGCCCACTTCGTCGCGGCACGACCGGGCCAGCCAACGGACACCCCGTTGATGTCCTTTTTCACCACGCTGACTTGCCAAGGAAAAGGAGGAGGACAGGGTCCGCGTCGTCAAGGGAGCCGTCCCGCGACGACAAGGTGGCCTCGCCGGTGGCTCCGGACTTCATGCGGCGCCCGGCGGGGCGCCCGGAGTGCGCGGATGAGGAGCGCGTAAGGAGGAGGCCCTGCCGCTTGAGGAGGTTTCGCGGGCGCCTAAGCCGTGAGTCCGGAGGTGGGCGCAGGAGCGGGCAGCCGTGGCCGCCACATGCACGAGTTTTCTAGGCGTCGGCGAGAAGAGGGTCGTACGGGGTGCTCGTGCGGCGGCCCGACATGAAGGAGAGAAAGTCGCCCACGAAGCTGCTCCGGCCGTAGGCCCCATCGGTGGCGGTGAGATCGCGCTGGAAGGCGGTGCGGAAGAGGGTCCGGTACTCGTCGGCGTCGATGGTGCCGCTGCCGTCCTTGTCGGTGGCGTCGAAGAGCACCTCGGCGACGCGGATGAGCGCGGGGCCGGCGAGGGAGGGGACGGCGGCGGCGTACTCGTCGGCGCTGACGCGGCCGTCGCCGTCCGCGTCGAGGGCGGCCTGGAGCTCGCGCCACCAGGCGGCGAAGGCGTCGTAGAGCCGGGTCTCCTCGGGCTCGTCCAGGTCCAGGCGGGTGGAGAGTTCGCGGGCCATGGCGGCGAGGTCAGGCCAGGCGAGGTAGCCGTCGCCGGTCTGGTCCAGCACCTGACGGAAGAACTCCCCCGCCGAGCGCCGGACCTCTCCCGTGGCCGCGGAAGGCGACGATTCCGGGCCGGCGTCGCCGCCCAGTGGTGTAAGTAGACGGAGCAGGGCCGACGCCCGCTTCATGCGGGCGCGCAGGGCGGTCACGGTCCGGGCGCGGGGGTCGTCGCTGCCATGTGAAAGGGAGAGGACTTCGATGATGCTTTCGGCGTTGATCCAGCCCTCGGGTAGGAAGCGGGCGAGCCCGGCGCCGAGGTAGGCGCCCTGCATGAGGGTCTGGGCACCGGGCATCTCCGGCAGACCGGCCCTGCGCCGGTAGGGCTCGGGGAGCGAGGCGACGGTGATCGCGCCGAGGAGCGGGCCGACGACGGCCCGGCCGGCCGCCCACAGCGTCGGCGCGCCCTCGAGCAGCGCCGGGGCGGGCAGGTGGTCGAAGAGCCGGTAGAGAATGACGCGGGCCGCTTCGGTGTTCTCCAGCTCGTTTTCGACGACCCGGTCGAAGTACCGCCAGAAGTCGTTCAGGTCCTCGGGGAGTTCTGCGGCGTCGCCGTCGAGCGCGGCGAGGAACGTACGGTACTCGGCGTACATCCGCTCCATCGTGTCCTGGTCGAGCGGTTGGCCGCTGAGGCGGCACATGGTGACGGCGCTCTCGAAGAGGGTGGCGACCACCCAGGCGCGGGTCGCGCGGTCCATCGCGTCGTAGGCGCGGCCGCGGGAGTCGGAGCCGCTCATGCGGGCGTGCAGCCGGTTGAGCCGGGCGGCTTCCCGTTCGCGCTCCGCCGAGTCGGTGCCGAACATGCGCCGCATGCTGAGGAAGGTGTTGCGAAGCCTGCGCCAGGGGTGGGCGACGAAGGTGGAGTTGTCGACGAGGGCAGCGCCGATCTGCGGGTGGGCGGCCTCCAGCACGGTGGCACGGATCATGGCCAGCGCCCAGCGCGGGTCGTCGAAGAAGGCGCTGAACTGCGACTCCGGGCCGAACAGGGGTGCCTGGTCGGCCGTGCCCGTGGTTTCGGTGGTCATGATGGGTCTCCGTTCGTCCGGGGCGGCACGCCGCCGAAGCGGCGGTCGCGACGCCGGTAGGTATGCAGGCACGCGAGGAACTCGGGGGCCCGGAAGTCCGGCCAGAGCACCTCGGGGAAGACCCACTCGGCGTAAGCGACCTGCCAGAGCATGAAGTTGGAGATGCGCTGCTCGCCGGAGGTGCGGATGACGAGGTCCACGTCGGGAGTGTCGGGAAACGGCAGGTGATCCGCGAAGAGCCGCTCGGTCACCTCATCAGCGGGCGTCCTGCTGCGGATCAGCGACCTCGCGGCCTCCACGATGTCCCGGCGCCCGCCGTGGTCGAAGGCCACGGTCAGCGTCATCCCCCGGTTGTCGGCGGTCAGCGCCGCAAGATCATCGAAGTCCCGGGCCAGTTCACGGGGGATACGCGGGTCGGCGACCCCGAGGAAGCGACAGCGGATGCCACGGGCCAGCAGCAACGCCGCATGCTTCCGAACGACCCGGCGGACCAAGCGCATCAGATAGTCGACCTCTGTGCCCGGGCGGTTCCAGTTCTCGGTGGAGAAGGCGTACAGGCTGAGCCACTCGACACCGGCGGCCCGGGCCGCCTCAATGATGTCGATGACGGTAGTCTCCGCAGCCCGGTGACCCGCCGTCCGCGGAAGCGAACGCCGCTGCGCCCAACGGCCGTTACCGTCCATCACGCAGGCTACGTGCCGCGGCACCGCACGCACCGGCCCGTCGTCCTGCCATGGTTCGTCGCCGTACTGTCGCCCGCCCGGCCGCCCCTCGGTCGCCGAGCGGGCGTGCGGGACGCCGTGGTCCGTCACGCCCAGCCCTGCCTCATCCGGGACAGCACGGGCTGCCCTACCGCGCTCGGTCACGCCCACCCCGTCTCGCCCATGCCCACGCCCCAGCGGAGCGTTCCCTCCCGGGAGTCTGACGGCGCGATAGAGGTCTGACCGGCCAAACAGGTGACCATCACCCTTGGCTCATATGTCCGATTCCCTAGTTCTGGCATCGGCGGCTTTCTCAGGTGACCGCGATCGATAACCTCGTCCGCCTCCTCGTCCGCCTCCGCCGCCTCCGCCGAGCCACCGTCGCCCGGTGGGCCGGGCGTGGGCCGAACAAGCCCTCGACATATCGCGATCTGGCTGCCTAAGCGGTGAACTCGCGCGCAGACCTTCTCAAAGCGGCAACCGACGCGCGGGTTGAAGCGCAACCGCATACAAGAATCCGCGAACCCGCTCGCTTCTAGTAGCACCGCAGCCAAGATCGGGAGGGACGAAGTCGATCACCGCAGTGGCGAATGCCGCTTCGTCGGGTTCGGCACACCACCCCGGGAGGTTCGGACAAGCACTGTGCCCCTGGCGCCACGCCCGATGGACCCGCGCCCTGGGACGCACCTGAGCCGTGGGGCGTTACGGGGCCGGGCGACGAACCGGAGCCGTGTCGCGGCGATCGACAGCAACATCCCGGAGATCGGTATCAACGGCATCGCCCTTGACGACACCAACAGCACAGACCTTGTGCCCATCCACGATCGCGGCATCGGCGACAGTCGACAGCGTGCTTGTCGTCAGCGCGGACAGCGACCTGTGCCCGGCCGTCCGATCTGCCCGAAGGGTCGATCCACAGCTGACTATCGTTCCGGCATTTCCGCCCCACCGGCGTTCGGGTGAGCTCAGCGCGCTGCTTCCCTCTGCTTTCACGATCAGCGAGACGAAGCTGCGACAGTCTCAACTGCCTCTTGTCGTGCGGGACCCTGTCACAGGGGTGAAGTACGTGCGCCCCGCCTACTGGCAGTAGGAGTTCGGAACGAGGCGTAGTCGACGCCATGGCTTCCGCTGTCGCCGTTCCGGTTGTCAGCACTCTTCTGACAGAAGCCGGGCAGTCTGCTGACGGTGTGCCCGTACCCGTGCCAGCGCTGGGGAGGGGTCAGTGAGCTGTTTCAACCTCGGCTTGGACCGTCGCGTATCGGTGCCCTACCGCCGTGCGAGAGGTCGCAGGGGGCGGGTGCTGTGTCTGGCAACAGTCGGCCAGTCCGTGGAACGGCTTGGTCGAGCGGAAACCCGTGACGCTCGTTTGACGCTCCGAAGCGCCTGACGGCCTCCTGCCCGACCCGAAAACCGCACCTGACCTGCACTTCTCTATTACCCAGCCGCGGTGACATCTTTCCGATGGCGCATCACGTGGAGTGCGTGGCGATTCTTGAGCCTGCGGCAAAGGGGCTCTGACCTGCGGTTTTCCTAGGTCGTTCAGGGGTGGACAGGTATCCTCGGCCTGTTTTTCGAAGCACATCATGTTGAGCGTGTTGCGCTCGTTGAGCCCGCTCGTGACAGCACCTGACCTGCGGTTTTGACAGGTGCGTGAGGTGTGCGGGGCAGGCGTTGCGGGCGACACCCGACGATCGAGTGTCGCCCGCAGCGGTGTCCTGACGCTCACTTGACGCACTTCATGACGGAGCGTCAGGAGCGTGCCACCGCCGGCCGTACGGCTTGCCGGTGGTTGCGCGTCGCGTCCGACGCTGCGGCTTCCGCCAGGGCCGCTGCACCGACCAGGCCGGAATCGGAACCCAATTCGGCCGGTACGGCACGCAGATGATGCAGGAACGGCATCGCCGCGTAGCGCCGCAGGTGGTGGTTGAGCGGGGAGAAGAGCACATCGCCTGCTTGGGCGACGCCACCGCCGACCACGGCGATGTCGATCTCGACCAGTGCGGCCGTGGCGGCGATACCGGCTGCCAGGGCGCGGGCCGCACGGTCGAACGCGGCGACGGCGGCCGTGTCACCGGCTCGGGCCGCCGTCGCGACCGCCGACGCGTCCGCCGTCGCAGGCGGCCGCCAGCCGAGCGAAAGCGCGTGCCGGGTGATGGCCGTACCGCTGGCGATGCCTTCCAAGCAACCACTCGCACCGCACGGGCAGGGTTCGCCGTCGAAGGCGACACTGATGTGCCCGAGGTGACCGGCGTTGCCGGTGAGACCGTGGCGCACTTGACCGTCGAGGATCAGACCGGCGCCCACGCCCGTGGACACGACCAGGCACAGTGCGTCCTCGTGGCCGCGTGCGGCACCGTGGCGGTGCTCGGCCGCGGCCATCGCCACCGCGTCGCCCGCCAGCACGACGGGCCTGTGCGCCAGTGCCGGATGCGCGCTGACGGATTCGACGAGCGGGAAGTCTCGCCAAGCGGGGATGTTGACGGGGCTGACGGATCCATGCGCCAGGTCGACCGGGCCGGCGCTGCCGATGCCCAGTGCACGGACGTCTTCCCACAGCGGGGCGGCAGCCAGGGCGTTCACCACCTGGTACACGGCGTCGAGGAGTGTGCCCGCGGATTCCTGCGCCGGGGTGGCGCGGCGCAGGTGGTGGACGAGAGTGCCGGCCGCGGTGACGAGCGCACCCGCGATCTTGGTTCCCCCTATGTCGAGGGCAGCTATCAGGACATCGTCCGGGGCTGGGACGACCAGTTTCTGACTACTCACAGTGATGACTCTCCGAAGGGTGGTGTGTGCAGCCGAGTCAGGACACCGTCACATCGGAGCACGAGTATGACAACGATGTCTACGGCTGTGCGCATCTCCTGCGGGCAAGGTCTTCGAGCCGAACCAGGTTTAGTCATGGTTTAGTAAATGCGCAGTTCAGGGCCCTGAGAATCAACAAAATCAATCTAGACCGGTCTATGGACACTGCCGCGAAGTCGCGCCTATGTTGAGCGCTCACCAGGCCGGGGTCTCGGTGCCCGATGTGGCGTTCCCCTCGGCCTGGCGTCGACATTTCGCGATGAAAGGTGGCGGGGATGCGGAGAAGTTGGGTGGTTCTTGTGGCTGCAACGATGGTGGCAGCCACGGCCTGTAGCGGTTCGGAGGGCGACGAGCGTGGCGAAATCGCCGCTCCGCCGAGTGATCCGGCGAAGGTGTCGGGCGAGATCACGGTGCTGACCAACCGGACGGATCAGATATCCGACGGCACCCTGGAGAAGTACGCCACGGAGTTCCGCAAGGTGTACCCAGGAGTGAAGGTCAAGTTCGAGGGCCTGACCGACTACGAGGGTGAGACCAAGATCCGGATGAACACCGACAAGTACGGTGACGTCCTGCTGATCCCCAACTCCCTGTCCGTCGAGCAGTACCCCACCTTCTTCGCCCCGCTGGGCCAGGCCGGCGAACTGTCGGCGAAGTTCGACTACACCGACCACGCCACCGTGGACGGTCAGGTCTACGGCCTGACCAACATCGGCGTGGCCAACGGATTCGTCTACAACAAGGCGGTCTGGGCGAAGGCCGGCATCACCGACTGGCCCGCCACACCGGAGGAGTTCGTCGCGGACCTGGAGACGATCAAGGCGAAGGCCGGCGCCGTCCCGTACTACACGAACTACAAGGACGGCTGGCCGCTGACCAACTGGACGAACGCCGTCGGTTCTCCCGAGTGCGATACCGGTGCCTACGACGCGCTGGCGACGACCGGGAAGCCCTGGACCGAGGGTTCGGACCTCTACACGATCGACAAGCTGCTCTACACGATCGTCGAGAAGAAGCTGAGCGAACCCGACCCCACCACGACCAACTGGGAAGACTCCAAGGCGCAGATCGGGACCGGCAAGGCCGCCTCGATGTGGCTCGGTTCCTGGGCGATCTCCCAGATGCGCGCCGCGGCGGAGGCGGCCGGCGAGAACCCCGACGACATCGGGTTCATGCCGTTCCCCGCGCAGAAGGACGGGAAGTTCTGCTCCGTCCTGCGTCCCGACTATCAGTACGCGGTCAACGTCCACTCCGACAAGAAGGCCGCCGCCCGTGCGTGGATCGACTGGTACATCACCAAGTCCGGCCAGGCCGCGGCCGAAGGATCCATCTCCTCCGTGAAGGGCGCCCCGCTGCCCGACACGCTGAAGGCGTTCTCCGACAACGATGTCACCACCATTCCGCAGCACCAGAAGAACCGCGCCGAGGTCAACGAGATCGACAAGGCGTCGGAGATCGGGATCACCGCGCAGGACTACCGGCAGAAGCTGGTCGACGTCGCCCGCGGTGCGGCCGACGGGGACATGGACAGCTACTTCGACGAGCTGAACGGGAAGTGGTCCGAGGCCCAGCAGACCCTCGGCGGCTGACCGCACCACGGCACGGTGAGAACGCTCGGAGAACCCGTCCCGGGCGTACCGGGACTCCACGTGCCCCGTCGCTCGCCGTGCCGTCGTCGCTCAGTACGCCCGACCGGGAACCCACCACGAGGAACCATGAGATGACCGCTGTCCAGAAGACCCGCGCCCCGGCGCACGCCGTCGGCCGGCGCAGTGCTCCGCCTCCCGAGTCCGGCGCCGGCCGGCCGCGCACCGGCAGGCGCCGCCGTACCGCCGTCCTGACCCCCTGGCTGTTCCTGGCCGCGCCCCTGACGCTGCTGGTGATGTTCACCTACCTCCCGGTGGCCGAGATGATCGGTTACAGCTTCACCGACTGGGACGGCATCAGCCCCACGCGCTCCTACGTGGGCGCGGAGAACTACACCGACCTGGTCACGCGGCCCGCCCGGTTCGAGGTCTTCCTCGTGAGCGGCTTCTACCTGGCGGCCTCCGTCGTGCAGATCGCTCTCGCCCTGTACTTCGCGACGGTGCTCAGCTTCAACACCCGGTTCCGCAACCTGTTCAAGGGCCTGCTGTTCTTCCCCTACCTCATCAACGGGGTGGCCGTCGGATTCGTGTTCCTGTACTTCTTCCAGCCCGACGGCACCCTCGACACACTGTTGCGCCTGATCGGCGTGGACGGCAAGCACCTGTGGCTGGGCGACCCGGACCTGGCCAACCCCTCACTCGCCGGGGTGTCGGTGTGGCGCTTCACGGGGTTGAACATGGTCCTGTTCCTCGGTGCCATCCAGTCGATCCCGCCGCACCTGTACGAGGCGGCGCAGCTGGACGGAGCGAACCGCTGGCAGCAGTTCCGGCACATCATCGCGCCCAGCATCAAGCCCATCATCAGCCTGAGCTTCATCCTCGCCGTGTCCGGCTCCCTGGCCGTCTTCGAGATCCCGTACATCATGACCGGCGGCGCCAACGGCACGGAGACGTTCGTCATCCAGACGGTCAAACTCGCCTTCCAGTTCGACAAGGTCGGTCTGGCCTCGGCCTCGGCCGTCGTCCTGCTGATCCTCATCCTGCTGATCACCTGGGTCCAGCGCCGGCTGATCCCCGAGGAGAGGGTGGAACTCTCGTGACCACCGGCACCGCCGTCCCCGCCCGGCGTCCGGGCCGCGATCGCAGCGCCCTGTCCCGGACCGCCGTCGCCTTGAAGTACCTGTCCCTGCTGCTGGCGTCGGCCGTGGTCCTCGTGCCTCTCGGCGTCGTTGTGCTGACCTCGCTGAAGACGCGGTCGGAGATAGTGAACGACGGCCCGCTGTCGCTGCCCGGCGACTGGTCCAACTTCGCCAACTACGCCACCGCCTTCGAACAGGGCGCGATGTTGGCGGCGTTCGGCAATACGGCGCTGATCCTCGTGGTCTCCACCGCCGGGACCGTACTGATCGGCTCGATGACCGCCTACGCCATCGACCGTTTCCGGTTCCGTCCGAAGAAGCTGGTGATGGGCCTCTTCCTGCTGGCCACGCTGGTCCCCGGTGTGACGACACAAGTCGCCACCTTCCAGGTGATCGACGATCTGGGCGCCTTCAACACCCGTTGGGCACCCATCCTGCTCTACACCGGAACCGACATCGTCTCGATCTACATCTTCCTGCAGTTCATCCGGTCGATTCCCCTCTCCGTGGACGAGGCCGCGCGCATCGACGGCGCCAACTCCTGGACGATCTACCGGAAGATCATTCTCCCGATGCTGCGGCCGGCCATCGCCACCGTCGTCATCGTCAAGGGCATCGCCGTCTACAACGACTTCTACGTGCCCTTCCTGTACATGCCCGATCCCGAACTCGGCACCATCTCCACCGCCCTGTTCCGCTTCAAGGGCCCCTTCGGCGCCCAGTGGGAGACCATCTCCGCCGGCGCGATCCTGGTGATCGTGCCCACCTTGATCGTCTTCCTGGCGCTGCAGCGCTTCATCTACAGCGGCTTCGCGGCGGGTTCCAGCAAGTGACCCGCCCGCCCACCGCGCCCCGCACGACGTCTCACAAGGAGTCCCGAATGAAGGCCCGCACCCCGCTCTCCCAGGGTTGGACACTGCGTCTGAACACCGACCGCCGCACCCCCGAGCAAGTGCCCCCGGAGCTGGCCGGGACCGCTGTGCCCGCGCAGGTGCCCGGCTGCGTCCACACCGACCTGATGGCGGCGGGCCTGCTGGCCGATCCGTACCTCGACCGCAACGAGGACGAGGTCGCGTGGGTGGGCCGCGCCGACTGGACGTACGCGACCGAACTGCCCCGGCGGGACACGGCCTTCGAACGCGCCGACCTGGTCTTCGACGGTCTGGACACGGTCGCAGCCGTCCATGTCGACGGCCGGCTGCTGGGCCGCACCCGCAACATGCACCGCTCCTACCGGTTCGACGTCACCGAACTGCTGACGGACGGACCCGCACCGCTCGAAGTCGCCTTCACCTCCGCCTACAGCGAAGCCGAGGAGGTGCGGACAGCGCTGGGGGAGCGGCCCAACTCCTACCCCGAGCCGTTCAACCACATCCGCAAGATGGCCTGCTCCTTCGGCTGGGACTGGGGCCCCACGCTGGTGACGGCCGGCGTGTGGCGCGAGGCGCGGATCGAGCAGTGGTCCACGGCCCGGCTGGCCGCGGTCCGTCCGCACATCACCGTCGCCGAGGACGGCACCGGCGTCGCCGAGATCGTCGTCGACCTGGACCGCACGGCGACCGGACGTGACCGCGCCCTGCGGCTGGTGGCCGCGGTCGGGGACGCGTCCGCGGAGATCGCCGTCGCCCCGGGGGAGAACACCGCCACGGTGACGGTACGGGTCCCGGACGCGGCACTGTGGTGGCCGCGCGGCTACGGTGACCAGCCGCTGTACGGCTGCGCAGTCGTTCTCAGCGATCCCGGCGGCAGTGAGGTCCTGGACACGTGGGAGCGTCGCGTCGGCTTCCGCACGATCGAGGTCGACACGTCCGCGGACGAGCACGGAAGCGCCTTCACTCTGATCGTCAACGGCACTCCCGTCTTCGCCCGGGGCGTGAACTGGATCCCCGACGAGGCCTTCCCCACCCGCGTCACGCCCGGCCGCTACCGTGCCAGGCTCACCCAGGCCGCCGAGGCGGGCGTGGACCTGGTGCGGGTGTGGGGCGGCGGGATCTACGAGGACCGGGCCTTCTACGACGTGTGCGACGAACTGGGCCTGATGGTCTGGCAGGACTTCCTGTTCGCCTGTGCCGCCTACCCGGAGGAGCAGCCGCTGCGCTCCGAGATCGAGGCCGAGGCCCGGGAGAACGTGGTCCGGCTGATGCCCCACCCGTCGCTGGTCCTGTGGAACGGCAACAACGAGAACCTGTGGGGCTTCGCCGACTGGGAGTGGGAGCAGGCCCTTGCGGGCGACTCCTGGGGCGAGGGCTACTACCTCGGCCTGCTGCCGCGCATCGTGGCGCAGACGGACCCGACCCGTCCGTACTGGGCGGGCAGCCCCTGGTCGGGATCGTGGGACCACACGCCCAACGACCCCGACCACGGCACCGCGCATTCGTGGGAGGTGTGGAACCGCCGTGACTACAGCGACTACCTCACCACCGTGCCGCGCTTCGTCGCCGAGTTCGGCTGGCAGGCGCCGCCGACGCTCGCCACGCTGGAACGAGCCCTGTCCGAAAGGCCGCTGACCGCCGATTCCCCCGGCATGCTGCACCACCAGAAGGCCGAGGACGGCAACGGCAAGCTGAACCGGGGACTCGCCCCGCACTTCACGGAGCCCGCCGACTTCGACACCTGGCACTACCTGACCCAGCTCAACCAGGCGCGCGCCGTCGCCGCGGGCGTCGAGCACTGGCGCTCCCACTGGCCGCGCTGCGCGGGCACGGTGCTGTGGCAGCTCAACGACTGCTGGCCGGTCACGTCCTGGGCGGCGATCGACGGCGACGGGCGGCTCAAGCCCCTCTACTTCGAGATGCGCCGGCTCTACGCCGACCTGCTGCTGACGATCCAGGACCGCGACGGCGACCTGGTGCTCGCAGGCTGCAACCAGAGTGCGGCGACCTGGGAGACCACCGTCACCGTCCGCCGGGTCGGGGCGGACGGCACGGTGCTGGCACAGGCCGAGGTCGTGCTGAAGGCGGCAGCACGGAGCGTGGCGCTGGAGCGGCTGCCGGAGTCGGTGATGCGGTTCGGTGACGTGCGCGAGGAATTCCTCGTCGCCGACACGGAGGGCCTGCGTGCGGTGCACTTCGCCTGCGCGGACCGAGAGTTCGCCTACCCCGCCGCCTCCTACGACGTCCGTGTCAGCGAGGACGGAGAGAGCGGCGCGCTGGTCACAGCTACGGCCCACGGGCTCGTGCGGGACCTGTTGCTCCAGGCCGACCGCCTGGACGCGCACGCCTGCACCGACCACGGGCGTGTGACGCTCCTGCCCGGCGAGAGCATGACGTGGCGGGTCACCGGCTGGCCGCAGCCCGATGCGGAGGCCGCCCGCGCGGCGCTGTACAGCGTCAACGGAGGCGGAGAAGTCCGTGAATGAGGCAAGGACACGCCGGTCGGGGCGCGTCACGATCGCTGACGTGGCGGCCCGGGCCGGTGTGTCCCGCGGAGCGGTGTCCCTGGCCTTCAACAACCGGCCAGGCGTGTCGGAGGCCACGCGTGAACGCATCATGGCGGCTGTGGCCGAGCTGGGCTGGGTGCCGAACCAGGCCGCGATCAAGCTGTCCGGTTCAGCGACCGGCGCCGGGGACACCGTCGGCCTGGTCATCGCCCGCCCCGCGCGGCAGCTCGGGCTCGAGCCCTTCTACATGGAGTTCGTCTCTGGGGCCGAGTCCGTCCTGGAGGAGCACGGCTGCTCACTGTTGCTCCACCTCGTACGGGACACCGACCAGGAGATCGCCGTCCACCGCCAGTGGTGGCAGTCCCGCCGGATCGCCGGCTCCATCCTGGTCGACATCCAGCAGAACGACCCCCGGATCACAGAACTGGCGACGATCGGGCTGCCCGCCGTGGCGGTCGGCCATCCGTCCCTGACCGGCGATTTCACCTCGGTGTGGACCGACGACGAAGCCGCGGTGCACGAGGCGGTGCGCTACCTCGCCGCCCTCGGACACAGACGGATCGCACGAGTGGGCGGCCATGCGGCGCTCGGCCACACCGTGATCCGTACCGCCGCACTGAACGCGATCGTGGCGGAACTGGGCCTGGAGCCGGCCCGCAGCGTCACCACCGACTACTCCGGTGAGCAGGGCGCACGCGCCACCCGCTCGCTGCTCGCCTCCCGGGAGCGGCCCACGGCGATCATCTACGACAACGACATCATGGCCGTCGCGGGTCTGTCCGTGGCCGCCGAGATGGGCCTGAGCGTGCCGAAGGACGTCAGCCTGGTCGCCTGGGACGACTCCCAGCTGTGCCGGCTCACGCACCCGAACCTGTCCGCCATGAGCCACGACGTCTTCGGCTTCGGCGCCGACGTCACCCGTCGGCTGTTCGACGTCGTACACCGCCGCAATCCCCCGTCGGGCCCCGCCGCGACACCCGTCCTGCTGCCCCGCGGCAGCAGCGCACCCCCGCACGAGACCACCGACTGACGGAAAGCCACCGGAGCGGTGGCCCGGGCCCGGGGCGCACCCCGCCCGGGCCACCTCCCGCTCCGCTTCTCTCCCACTGCTTCCCCTTGAGCCGAAAGGCAGGTTCGCCGTGCCCCGAAACCGCCGAAGAACCCTCGCTTCACTCCTCGCGGTGAGCGCCCTCGTCGTCGCAGCCACCGCCTCGTCCCCCGCCACCGCCGGGCCGGGCGGCCGGACCACCGACGCGTTCGTCCAGCGCGACGGGAGCACGCTGACACTCCAGGGCAAGCCGTTCCGCTTCGCCGGCACCAACCTGTACTGGCTCGGCCTGGACGAGAACGTGGGCGGCGTCGACCACCCCACCTACTTCCGGATCGATGACGCACTGAAGACGGCACGCGCGATGAACGCCACCGTCGTCCGCTCCCACACGCTCGGCACCTCCCTGGGCTGCCCGCAGTGCATCCAGCCGGAGGCCGGCGAGTTCAACGAGGACGCGTTCGCGCCCATCGACCACGCAATCGCCCAGGCCCGCGCCTACGGCCTGAGGCTGATCGTCCCGCTCACCGACCAGTGGGACTACTACCACGGCGGCTACCCCACGATGGCGAAGTGGCTCGGTCTGAGGGAACCGAAGGACTTCTACACCCACCCCCGGGCCAAGGCCGCCTACAAGGACTACGTCCGGCACGTGCTCGACCACGTCAACCCGCACACCGGTCTCGCCTACAAGGACGACCCCACGATCATGTCGTGGGAGCTGGGCAACGAACTGAACGACATGACCCGCGACTGGGTCGACGAGATGGGCGCCCACGTCGGCAAGCTCGCGCCCCGCCACCTCGTCTCCGCCGGCCGGCAGCAGGGAGTCGACGCCGCGGCCCTCGCGAGTGCCGCACGCCTATCTGTGGGGGACAGGCGTGGAGATCATGGCCAACTCCGACAACGTGCTCCGCTGCGGCCTGACCGACAAGCACGTCGACACCGGACTCCTGAGTGAGATCGTCGACCTGACCGCGACGCGACCATCGGTCATACGTGCCTCACCGACGGGGGTGAGGGGTGAGGCACACTATGCCTCTCCGGCGACGGAGTTCGCTCTGTCCCGCGTCGAAGTGGGCGCCGAGGCCGTGTGCCTGACCGACGCCGGACCGCAGGTGCTGCTCTGCCTCACCGGCGAAGCGCTGCTGGAAGCGGGCCCGGCCCTTGCCGCGGGTGCTGCCGCGTTCGTCCCGGCCGGCCGGCCCTGTGCGGTGTCCGGCGCGGGAGCGGTGCTCTACCGGGCTCGGGTGCCCCTGGGCGGTGTCTCGTGAGGCTCGCGACCCGGATCTGGGGCGACGGCCCTCGCACGGCTGTACTGGTGCACGGCATCATGTCGGACTCGCGCGGCTGGAGTCGCGTCGCCCCGGCGATCGCCGAGCACGGTTACCGGGTCGTCGCCGTGGATCTGCCAGGCCACGGAGCCAGCGGGCCCGCCCCGGTCTGCACACCCACCGCACTCGCCGCCGACCTGCTCGACACCCTGCCCGTGGCGCCCGACCTCGCCATCGGTCACTCACTGGGCTCGGCCGCGCTGCTGCTCGCCGTACCGCGACTGCGCTGCGCCCGCGCCGTCCACTGCGACCCCGCCTGGGTGCCCCGGAGCCGGGACCTGGACGGCCTGCGCGCCGGCAAACACGCCACCTGGCGGGAGCTGCGCGCCGCCCATCCCCGCTGGCACGACGATGACATCACCGCCGAGCGGCAGGCGCTCGCCACCTGGGACCCCGCGTCCGTCACCGCGCTCCAGCACCTGCCCGGCCTGCCGGACGTCCCCGCTGTCCCCTCGCTCGTCCTGCTCGCCGGTCCCAGCGAGCGGATCTCGCCGGCACAAGCCAGGGCACTGGGCCGTCGCGGCTGGCACGTACGCACGGTGGACGGTGCCGGGCACACCGTCCACCGTGACGATCCGGCCGGGTTCCTCCGGGCGCTGCGCGGCTGGCTCTGACCGGCACCGCCGGCAGACTCAGCCGCGCGGCGCCCGCGCCGGGCGTCAGGGCAGCACGACCTCCCCCTGGTTCAGCACACGGGGGTGGAAGTACGCCGCCTGGATCTCGGCGTTCGTGTTGTTCCCTCGCAGCTGTTCCGACCACATCATGAACCACGCCCACCTGGGCTGACTGTCGAGCAGTGCGGCGTTCGGCACTTTGCCCATCTCCGCAAGGGCCATGGGCTTTGTCCCCGCAATGTTTTGCATCTGCTGGTAGTCGGCGGAACTGGGGTGATTCTTGTACCAGACGTCCAGTGAGACGACATCCACGTACTGGTTGCCCGGGTAGTAGTTGCTCCAGCCGCCCGCCGGATTGTCCTGCACGTTCCACACCCAGATCAGATTGTCCAGCCCTTTCGTCCCGGCGAGGTAGTCACGGGTGATCTGATAGAGGCGCGCGCTGCCGTTCGCTCCGGAACGGTTTCCCCACCAGTTCCACGATTCGTTCATTTCGTGCAGCGGCCGGAAGAGGACCGGAACACCCGCGTTCTTCAGTTGCTGGAGGTAGGGGACGGCTTCGTCGAGGCGCCGCTTCCAGGCGTTGTTCAGGGCGCTTCCCTCGGTGATGATCTGCGAGAACTGAGCGCTGGATATGTTCGACTTCACACCGCCTTCGAACGCGCAGGAGCTGCCCCCGGTCGGGGGGCAGACGTGCCAGGTGAGGGTGACCAGCGAGCCGTTCGCCCACTCGGTCTTCGCCTGGTCGACCACCCGCTGGCGGTTGGCCACATCGGTGGCGTTGAACATCAGGTCGCCGCCCCAGAGGCCGGGGTACTGCCCGGTCACGTCCTTGACCTGCTGCGTGTACTGCCCGGGCGCGGAAGCCGGCTCCTTGTTGTGCTGACCGGAAACGGTATGGTTCCCGGAAATGGAGCGAAGGTAGTTCAGCACCGTCTGTTTGGGGGTGGGGGGAAACGCCTGCGCGGATTCCGTCGCAGGCCAGACGAGGATTGCTGCGGCGACAGCCGCGACAGTTGCGACGAAGGCGACGCAGTGCCTCATTCTTCTCATGGGCATTCCAGCTTTCATGGTCGACCGGAATTCGCTTCGCCATCAAGGTGGCCGCTGCGGAGGCAGTCGTCAATGGGGTGGATCGCCTTCTGCAACCATCCTGCGGGATGTTTTACTTAACGTTTCCTGAACGTCGTCGAGAAGGTGGCTCCTTATGCCCCTTGCGCGTTTCATGTCGCGGCTCGCCGGTCGGTCATTCTCGAACGTCCGGGCCGTGACGGGCCGCCGCCGACTCACCCGCCGCGCGGCCAGAGCCCTTGTATGTCGGGCGCTATTGCGCGCGCTCCGGGGGCTCACCCTCTGTTCGACGCCTGGGGCGTACCGGAGAAACGTTCCCAGGGGACGGCCTGCCTCCGGAGGACCGTGAGGTGCAGACCGCCCGTCGACGAGAATCTGCGCTGCGTCAGCGGGCACAAGGATGGCCTGCTCGGCGTCACCGACAGCCGCTCGCGGTCCGTCCGCGCCTCCCCGAGGGCGACTGCCGTGCTCGCGGTAGCAGCGGCGCCCCCCCAAGTTCGCCGCGACGTTTCTCGACTCTTGCCCGGATTACTCGCGATCGTGATCGCATCCGGACGTGCTCAGTCGATGTCCGGATCATCGGCCTCCTCGATGAGGCGAGCAGCGAGGTCGTCCGCCCATTCCACGGCCCAGGTGCGGAGAGCGGTGATGGTGGCGTCGTCGAGGCCGTAGGTGGCGAAGGCGTCGTCGTCGGTCCACTCGGTGCCCGTGAGGTTCGACTGCAGGTCCTCCCGTTCGAAGCGGCGGCGGGCGTGGCGGCGGCCGAACTCCTCGAGCTCGGCGTTGGTCCAGCGGCGGGAGGCGGCGGGAGGCGGCGAACACGTCGATCAGGTCGCGGGGCGCTCCGCGTCGGCGAGGGCGCGGACCTTGGTCCCGATCACGTCCTCCTCCGCGAGGACGGGCCCGTACGGGCTCTGGGCGACAGGCCGCCAGAAGATCCCCTTGAGGATGTCGACTTCGCATTCCTGCCCGGTGGCCGGGTCGGTCACGGTGAAGCGGGCGGACAGCGGGGCGGTCTCCAGCGCGTGCACCTTCCAGCCGCGGGCTTCCAGGCCGGCGCGGAGCGTGGCGGCGATGTCGGCCATGGGCGCCGGGTTCTCGGTGGCGACGTCGAGGTCCTGGCTGGGGCGGTTCACCAAGCGGTGTGCCCGCACGGCGTATCCGCCGGTGAGAACCAGTGGATACGGGGAGCCGAGCGCGATCACATCTGCCAGGAGCCGCGTGTGCAGCTCCGGCATGTCCGTCACGCGGCTGCCCTGGTGCGGGAGGCGAGCTGGGGGAAGGCGTCTTCCCACACGGTGCGCACGGTGCGGCCGACGAGTGTGCGCAGCACCGGCCACAGCTGGAGGAGCAGGTCCCGGTTGAGGTAGCGGGGCAGGTCCTCGTGCAGGACGGTGCGGTACAGGCCCATGCGCTGGCGAGGCTTGCCCAGGTCGTACGAGGTCATCCCGGACCAGGCCATGTGCAGTGGCAGCTCCACGATCCCCTGGGCCGGGCCGGACAACTCATCCAGCGACTCCGGCAGACGACGCCGGAACTTCTCCCGGTAGAGCGCGAGGTCCTGGGCGTCTGCGCCCGAGATGTCGCTCGGCGTGGGTGCGGCGGGCTGTGGGCTGGAGGGTATGACTCCATTATGGCGGCCTGAGAAGCGGTGCGGGTCATGATGTTCGAGCCTGCGTCCAGAGTGAGCGGGAGCGGGCTCGTGCAGGCAATCTGGTCGTGGCGGCCTCTTCCACCCGAGGAGGAGGGATGGGCTGTTGGTCATGACGCTCATCTGACGCTCTGGACGCCCGCACCCGGGACAGAGAGTCGATAATCCGGCTCTGACCTGGACTTTTCTGTAACTCGCCCAGGCCGACATCTTTTCGATGACGTCGCATGTTGAGTGCGTGGCGATTCTGGAGCCTGCCACGAAGGGCCTCTGACCTGCTGGTTCTTATTGTTCCCAAGTTCCGGGCGGGTGGGGTCGACCTGTTTCCCAAGGTGCACGACGTGGACCTTTTCGAGGCACCTGGTTGTGCGGCTGACCTGCATCTTTGTGGAATTGTGTGGGGATGATGGATGCGTTGCCGCGACTCGGAGGGCGCGGTCGTGACGCTCGTTTGACGCTGATGTTGCGGCGCTTCAGGTATGAGGTGGACGGTCGATTGATCGACGGCCAGGCCGAGGGCGACGACGCTGCGTGCGCCGAAGCTCTCAGTGATCCAGCGGCTCTCCGTTCTGATCGCGGACTACGGCGGGATCGCCGCGCTGTTCGATGTGGTGTTCGGATGGGCCAAGCCGAAGGCTTGCCTATCGTTCGCATTGCCTCGGTTCACCGAAGACCGCGGAGGGTTCTTGTAGACACTGCCCTCTTGCCGCGCTGCGCGAACGCCGCTCACGCGGCAATGGCGCAGGTGGCGATGGCGCGGGTGGCGTGAGGCAGGCCAGTGGGAACCGACGGAGCTGTGGGTTGCGGCTTCACTCCACTTGGGCGGCCGACTGTGTGGCCAGCAGGCTGCGGCTCGGTTCTGTCTCTCCGATCACGATCGCAGAGAGCATGTCGATGACAGGCTGGTTCGCGCTCTGGCCGTCGGGATGGTGTTCGGCGCCTGCCCGGGTCGCGTGGTTGGCAACGCCGCCCGAAGTCGGTGGCACGTCGCTCCCGAGAGCTCTCGGTTTACCCGAGTCCAAGATCGAAACGTCCTTGAAGCACCGGACGTTGCCGGCGGCGAGTCCTTCGACGCCCCGGTGGCGTGCTGATGGGCGCGGATTGAGGTGGAGTTGATGTTGGGATTCCAGTCGATGTCGCCCGTGGCGTCGGCGACGGCCTGGACGTGTTGGAGCAGCTTCTTCCAGGTGTCGTCGGCCGACCACAGCATGTGGCGTTTGTGGACGGTTGCCACGGGCCGAAGCGTTCGGGCGGCTCGCGCCACTGGCAGCCGGTGCCGAGTCGTTGGATGATCCCGTTGATCACCGGGCAGCGGTCCCGCCACCGGCCGCACCGATTGTCGCCCGTGGGCAGGAGCGGTTCCAGGACCGCCTACTCGTCGCTGAGATCCCCTCTGTTGAGCATGATCAGAGCAACGAGCTGCCGCGCAAAGGGATTGACCTTCAGCAAGCGAAAGCCCCGGTCAGCAGTCCGGAAAGGAGTTGCCCGGCAGAAGGAAGGGCTACTACCCTCACGCTGGCGCGACAGACGCGTGATCTCAGGATGAGGAGGTTGATGAATATGGCTGCCGTTGGTCGTCATCAGCATGCCCTCATCCGGCCCGTGCGATAACAGAGCGCGGCCGGTCGTTCCAACGACCAGGAGAGACACATGTCTTCCTCTTCTTCACACGTCCACGCCGACGTGGTCACCAAGCGCCTCGTCCTGCGGCCCTGGACCAGAAGCGAGGCCATCGCGGTCCTCGACGACACCCGGCCCCCGCACTGGGCGGACGACTTTCCCGCCGAAGGCGATCGGGTGGTCGCGGGCCTCTTCGAGCAGTACCCCGACTGGCTTGGCCCCTACGGCCACCGCCTGGTGATCGAGCGCGACAGCGGCCTGGTGGTGGGCTCCATCGGCCTGTTCTGGCCGCCCAGCGAGGGGGTCCTTGAGATCGGCTACGGCATCGTAGTCTCCCGGCGTGGCCGAGGCTATGCCCCCGAGGCCACCAAGGCCCTCGCCGACTTCACCCTCACCTTGCCAGATGTCCACACTGTGTCCGCCGACGTGGAACTGTCGAACCCGGCCTCAGTCCGAGTACTGGAGAAGGCCGGCTTCCGCCGTTGGACGACTGGGAAGAACGTAGTCAAGTTCAGGATCTCGAACCCGGACCGCGATCTACGCTGATTGCGTGGGGTCCTGGAAGCAATGCCCTCCAGGACCCATCCGCGGTCGCTGAATTCCCGGGCTACCAGCGTGATCGGAGAGACGGGACCTAGTGCAACGGTGCTTGCTCTGAGTGCTGGGCGGTTTTCGGGGGCTGTGTCCGCGTCGTTTGTAGTGACTCAGCCGCGCCGGATATTTGCCGTCTCCGGCGCCATGTCGACCAGTGCAGGATGTGGCCGGCAGGGGTGGGACGGCGGTGGGTGAGGCGGGTGATCAGACGTTTGATTTCGCCGAGGCTGAGGTGGATGAGCTGGGATCCGTTTCTGCCATCTTCCACCGCCCATGGGCTGCCGGTGTCGGCGTACGGGCGAATGTACTGAGCCGTGTACAGCTGAACGTGCACAGCGGCACTATCAACGGCTGCGGCTCAACCACTGCCCGTACCAGTCGCGGAAGTCCGGCCCCGGGCTCAGCGCGTCACCGCAGCCGAGGTCGTCAGTCCAGACCTGCCCGCGATCAGGGCCGGTGACCACTAGCCGGTAGAAGGAGCCGCAACCGATTTCGGCGGTAACGAGCGAGCCGGTGAACCAGCACGGTGAGAAGTCCTCCTCACCGGGGGCGTGCTCCGCACAAACGGACCGCTCGGGCGAGGGCCGGAACGGCCCGTCGTGTGGGAAGGGAACGGGCAGCAGGTCCAGGTCTTCCTGCCAGTCCAGCCACGACTTGCTGCCGAACTCGTACAAGCCGTACGCCGGCCCGGCGCCCCCACTGCTCACCGTAGTGATGAACGACCGGTAGGAGGCAGGGAGCTTGAAGCGGTGCGCCCGCTCATGACGGGCTACGACGGCCTCCGGTACGGGCGGAGCCAGCCTCCACTGGTGCCTGCGAGCACCGAAGACCCGGCACTCGGGATCGGTCTCAGCCATCGCCCGTATCTGCTCACGCACCTCGTCGGCATCCCACACACCTGCACGTTACTGCCGACACTCCCCGGCCTGTCCGCGCCCCGCACCGCCCGCCGCTCTGAGTACGTTCATCTGTACGCGGCTGAGTACTTTCGCGAGTACGCCGACAGCCGGCGATGCGGATGAGCTCGTCCAATGCGGTGCCGGCGATGGAGTAGGAGATCTCCTCGGGTCTGCTCACGCTGCGGCGGGCGATCACCCAGTGCCGGCGGTCCTCGCGGTGCCAGGGCCGGACCTCTACGCGGGCCCAGTCATAGATCCGCCGGCCGTGGGTCCCCTCGTCGCAAGAATGGCGTTTCCACTTCTGCCGCGGCAGAGCGGGGAACAAGTCGTGGAGGGGTGATCGATGGACCATCGGATGACGACGGTGTTGTGCCGGGTGGTGGCCATGACGTGGAAGACGTCCGCCTGCTCCAGCTCGAACCGCCAGCCCTTGCTGAAGCCGTAGGCGGTGTCCGCCGTCACCGATCCGAACGGGTTCTTCTCCGTGTGTAGTCGACGACGTAGTTCACCTCCTTGACGATGTCGTCGGGGCCGGCGCCCGCGGCGGTGAGGGCGGTGGTGATGCTGCGGGCGATCACGGCGGCCTGGGCTGCGTGATCCCGCCGGTGGCTGGAGGTGTCCCCAGGCGACCTGCCCGGAGAGGTGGATGAGTCGACGGCCGGTGGTCGTAACGACCTAGCCGATGAGGCCGGGTGCGGCGTGCGAACCCGGAGGGTCGATGCGCTGAACGGCCACGGGGCGGCTCACTTCCAGTGAGTGGTGGTGAGAGTCGTGGTGAGGCTGTCGATGCGGGCGATGTCGTCCGGTTCGGTGCTCGCCCAGGCGATGGTCCAGGACGTCCAGGCCGTTGCCGAAGCCAACGGCGGCATCGCCTGGGACATCAACATCGACTCCACCTCGGTCCGAGTAATTGTCAAGACGTGTGGATGGGAGCCGGGCCGACCCAGCGGTGGTAGGCGTCTACGTCGACGTTGCTGCCGCACACGATGGTGGCTACGTGTCGGCCGGCGAAGCGGTCACGGTCTTCGAGGATCGCCGCCACGCCGAGCGCGGCCGACGGCTCGACGACGAGGCCGGCGTGGTCGAGGAGCAACCGCATACCGGCGATGATCGATGCCTCCTGGACCAAAACGGCGTCGTCGGCTACCAGGAGTAGGTCGTCCAGGACGGTCGGGATGGGACGCCGGCCGGCGACGCCGTCAGCGATCGTGTTGGTCGAGTCGGTAGTGACCACTCGTCGCATGCGCCACGAGTGTGTCATCGCCGGTGCGCCCAGCGGCTGGACGCAGATCACCTCGACCTCGGGCGCCAGGGCCTTCACCACATGCCCCACACCGGTGGCCAGCGCCCCACCGCCGAGAGCGATCAGGACGGCGTCGAACGACAGCTCGGTGCCCACCAGTTCCAGGCCGATGGTCGCCGCGCCCTCGCAGGTTTCGATGTCCAGGCTGTCTTCGACCAGCCGGATGCCGTCGTACCGCGCGATGGCCGCCGCCCGCTCGCGCGCCATCTCGTGGTCTCCGTCCACCAGCTCCAACCCGGCGTCCAACGCGCGGATGCGATCAAGCTTGGCCCGAGTCGCAAAGCGGGATGCCACGACTGTGACGTCGATCCCCCGGCCGCGACCGGACCACGCAAGGGCTTGGCCGAGGTTGCCCGCGCTCGCGCACACCGCGGCTCGCGAGGCATCGTCGGCCAGCAGGCTCGCGACTACCTCGGTGCCGCGGGCCTTGAAGCTGCGGACCGGGTTCGCCGTTTCCAGCTTGATGCTCATCGTGCACCCGAGGCCGGGCTCCAGCGCCTCGCAGCGGTAGAGCGGAGTGTCAAGAAAGACCGGGTCGATTACCTGGCGAGCCGCTCGGATCCGAGCAGTGTCGAGACGCGTTTCCTGCACGACACAGCAGCGTAGCGCCACCAGTGCCGCTTCCATGAGTAACTGTGATGAAACGCGAAGCCCTGGTCCCCATCGACGAGGAAATCCACAAGCTCATCATCGACCAGCAGCAACTTGTCCTTGCCCGTTGGACCGAGGGCTGCTCGCATCTATTTCCCCGGCCGACGAAGAACCCCGCCCGGCCGCTATCCGACCGCGAGCTCCACCTACCGGCTGGTCCTCTACCGCTGGCTCACCTCTGCGAAGTCCGTGACGAGCACGGGCGGCCCGCCCACTGCACCCCTCACCAGTGGCGTCATACTCTGGGCACCCGAATGATCAACCGGGACGTCCCGCAAGAAGTTGTACGCCGCATCCTCGACCACGACACCGCCGAGATGACCGCGCACTACGCGCGGCTGCATGACACCACGGTCCGTGAGCACCGGGAGAAGCCCCGCAAGGTCAACATCAGCGGGCAGGCCATCGAACTCGACCCCGACGGACGACTCGCCGAGGCGGCCTGGTCCAAGCAGCGGCTTTCCGGGCCACCCAGGCCCTGCCGAACGGCTACTGAGGGCAGCCCCTCCAGCAGTCCTGCCCGCACTCAAATGCCTGCCTGACCTGCCCGATGTTCATCACCATCCCCGATTTTCTCCCCCAGCACCGCCAACACCTCAGCGACATCCTGCAGATCATCACGGCCGTCGAAGCCCTCGGCCAGCAGCGGCTCGTCGAGTTGAACACCTGGGTCCTGGACAACCTCGACACCACTCTGACATCCGACGCCCCCGACAGTCCGAAGGACATCGCCGATACCGGCTGACAACACCGCCCACCTGGTTACTTCCGAACGTCGGCGGCACGAGCCCACCCGCTCCAAGACCATCCAGGCCCTGCGCGAACTCGAGTGCACCGGACCCCGGTCACCTTTGAGACGGTTGCCCGCAACGTCGCCGTTTCCCGCTCCTGGCTCTACACCCAACCCGATATCCGCACCGAGATCGAGCGGCTCCGCCAGGTGCCGGACTTCTTGTCTGCGAAGATCCGATTGCAGCCTGCTTCGGTGAGGACGTGGATCTGCCGCTCGAGCAACTGTCCCTGGGGCGAGACGCGGGCGTACCCGACGAGCGCGCCCCGCACGGCGGGGACCGAGGCGAGGAGATCGGCGGTGTCGCCGTCCGAAGGCGTCTTCACCCGCGAGATCGGACAGAAAACGGTGGCCCTGAAGTTCTTGAGCACACCGACTTTTTGAATCCGTTTCTCACACACATTCCGGCGCCGTTCCGGCTGCAGCCCCGCCGCTTACTGATCTTGTTGAGGGATCGGTCAATTCTCGAATACGAGAGTGTCTGAGAGGTTCCTCCGGCACGTCACGTGCCGGAGGAACGGAGGACTGGCTAGGGGATGGCCTCGATGCGCTCCATATGCTCCTCGCCCCACTCCCCGAGTGGTGCGAGTGCCGTGTTGAGGGAGCTGCCGAACTCGGTCAGCGAGTACTCCACCTTGGGCGGGACCTGGTGGTAGATCTCGCGGTGCACCAGGCCACTGGCCTCCATCTCCCGGAGTTGAAGGATCAGCATTCTCTCGCTGATACCGGGCACCGCCCGCCTCAACTCTCCGAAACGCAACGGCCCCTCCTCACCGAGCGAAAACAGGATTAGCCCCTTCCACTTACCGCCCATGACGGCGATGGCGGCGTCGAGCCCGCAGATATAGGTCCGCTTGGTCATCAGCACTCCTACTGACAAAAGTGTGGGTACCGAACAGAATTGTAGGTACTTGATCAAATGTATGTGGGGCTTCCAGAATGGAATCGGGAGCCGCGCCGGACGCGCTGATCGGCGATTGCGTGGCTGCTCAACCATTCGACTGCTGACTGGAGTGACGCATGACCAGGGATGTCCCCATACCCGTGACCGTCGTCGGGCTGGGGTCGATGGGCCGGGCGCTGGCCGGAGCGTTCGCCGACGCAGGGCACCCGACAACGGTGTGGAACCGCACGCCGGCCAAGGCCGCACCGTTGGTGGCCAAGGGCGCCGTCCATGCCCGGGTGGTGGAGGCCGCGATCGAGGCGAGCCCGCTGATCATCACATGCCTGACCACCTTCGAAGACACTCGCTCCGCCCTGGAGCCGGCTGCGGCGGCGCTGTCCGGGCGTGCCCTTGTCACGTTGAACAGCGGTTCGCCCGCCGGCGCCCGCGCCATGGCTGCCTGGGCGACCGGCCGTGGCGCCCGGTTTCTGGCCGGAGCGGTCAAGAACGTGCCGGAGGCCGTGGGAGCGCCGGACACGCTGTTGTACTACAGCGGAGACAAGACAGTGTTCGACGAGTACGAGACGACGCTGAAGGTACTGGGTGGCGACACCGTCCATCTCGGAGATGAGACCGACCTCGCCGCCCTGTACGAGATGGCCGTGGGCGCCATGCTGCTGCCCGCGCTCGTCGGTTTCTTCCAGGGGGCTGCGGCCGTTCAGGCTCGTGGGCTGGAGGCGAGCAGCATGGTGCGGTTCGCCGGGAAGTGGCTGGACATGATCAAGTCTCTGCTACCGGTCTACGCCACAGAAATCGACAGAGGCGATTACACCGATGCCGCCTCCTCCGTGAACCTCTTCCACGCGGGCGCGGCCCATGACATGGAACTGACCAAGGAGACGAACGTCGACGTGGCCTGGCTCGCTCCACTGCACGACCTGGTAGAGCGGGCGGCTGCGGCGGGTCACGGCGACCACAGCATCTCGGCCCTGACCGAAGTACTCAGGAAGCCGGCACAGAAAGCGTAATACGACAGCTGTTCCGAGGCGCACGTTCCCGCGGATCGGTCCATGGTCGTGGGCACCGTCACGCCGCCTGCGACAGGTTGCGACGGTCACCCGGCGCAGGTCGCTCGGCGACGGAACGGCACGTTCAAGCCTCACCCGGAAAAACGTTCAGGCTTTGATGTGACGGTAAGGGGTGCCATGAGCAAACACGATGTAACGGTCATTGGGCTCGGACCAATGGGACGTGCGATGGCGAGCGCGTTCCTCGGCAAGGGCTACCGGGTCACGGTCTGGAACCGGACCGCGGGCAAGGCGGACGAGCTGGTGGGCGCGGGAGCACATCGGGCCGCCACGGTCCACGACGCGCTCGCCGCGAGCGAACTGGTGATCCTCAGCCTGACGGACCACCACGCGATGTATGCCGTCCTTGAGTCGGCCACCGACGCGCTGTCCAGCCGGGTCCTCGTCAATCTCAGCTCGGACACACCCGAGAATGCCCGCAGGGCTGCGCGGTGGGCGTCAGGACACGGTGCCCGGTACCTCACCGGAGGTGTGCAGGCTTCACCCCCGGGCATCGGGCAGCCCGGGTTCTCCACCTTCTACAGCGGGCCCAAGGAGGTATTCGACGCACACCTGGAGGCTCTGGAGGTGCTTACCGGCACGGACTACCGCGGCGAGGACCCAGGGCTGGCGGCGTTGTACTACCAGGTCGGGATGGATCTGTTCTGGACGACGGTGCTCGGCTGGCTGCACGCCCTCGCACTGGCGGATGCCCACGGCGTCTCGGCCGAGGAAATCCTGCCGTCTGCATCATCCGTGCTGTTCGGAATGCCGGACTTCCTGACCTTCTACACACAGCGGATCGACGCGGGTGAGTACCCGGGCGACATCGAAAGGCTCGCCATGGGTGTGGCGAGCGTCGACCATGTCCTGCAGACCGCCAGGGATGCGGGGGTCGACACCTCGTTACCGACGGCGGTCCTGGGGATTTTCCGGCGAGGCACAGCAGCCGGCCATGCCGACGACAGCGCGACCAGCTTGATCGAGGTCCTGAAGAGGCCCACCGCGTAGCCACTGCGCGCCGGTCCGGCTCACGCGCGGTCTCAATCGGCACCGCGAATCCCGCTGTCTCCTTGTTGGCCCCGTCCTACTCAAAGGGCGGTACTGGTGAGGCTCGTCATCAGCTGACCGACGAAGACCAAGTCGGCACGCTACCTATGGTGGCTGTTCCACGCCGGCCCCTCAGCCTTACGGCCTGCCTCGCCCGTCGTCGCGGTCGTCCGGCTCGTCGTCTGCGTGCGGGGCGCGCAGCGGGCGCCGCCCAGGTACTGCGGGCCGGGTGGAGGCGTAGCGGCCGAGGAATTGATGTGGTCGTACTGTAGCGGGGACAAGCGGGCGAGGAGCTCGTCGGTGACGGGGAAGCCGACTGCTTGACGGCGGCGTCGATGTAAAGGCTGTTGAACAACACCACAGTGTGCAGGGCCAGGCCGAGCGCGCCCAGCTGTTCCTCCATGCCCTCGCGGTAGTGCTGACGCAGTTCACCTCTCTGCCCGAAGAAGATCTTCCGGGCGAGGCGGTGGCGGGCCTCGGTGACGTTGAGCTGAACTCCGATCATTCGGGGGTATCCCTCGTCGGAGACGAACTGGAGCAGGTGCAGGGTCTTGAAGATCCGCCCGTACTGCGCGAAGGCGTCCCCCAGTCCGGTGGGCTTGCCGTCTCGGGAGAGCACGCGGACGCTGCTGTACCCGCACAGACACTCCCTGAACCGTCGCACCCGACAGCCCGGACGGCCGCCCCCGACCCTCAACGAGGGGCAAAGTGTCCATGCAACTAAATACGACGCAGTGTCCGTGATGACAGTCTCGGGCTTCGGTGAGGGGCCACGAAGTTTCCGGACAGGCACCCAATAGGGTTGTCCTGAACAAGGAAACGAGGAAGAAGTGGCGCCACTCATTAAGTACTCGCCGGAGTTCCGCGAGGAAGCCGTCCAGATCGCGTTGAGGTCAAGCAAGACGATCTCCGAAGTCGCCCGGGAGCTTGAGCTGAACTCGGAGACGCTACGCGGCTGGGTGAAGAAGTACCAAAGCAGCAGGAACCGGCCCCCGGTACGGAACCGGCGGTGAACGAGCGGGCGCGACTGAAGGAACTCGAACGACGCAACCGCGAGCTGAAGATGGAAGTTACCTTCTTGAAAAATCCGCAGCGTACTTCGCGAAGGATCCCCGGTAGCAAGCAAGTACGAGTTCATCGACGAGATGCGACTCGACACCGAGGAGTACGCATATAGCGTCGAGTTCATGTGCGGTCGGCTCGGCGTATCCAGTTCCGACTACTACGACTGGGGCTCCCGCCTGGAATCCGCGACAGCCCAGCGGCGCGAAGAATTGAAACTGCTCGTCGGGAAAGCCTTCGACATGTCCGACAGCACCTACGGGCACCGGCGCATCCAGGCCCAGCTGCACCGCTGGGGCGTCGCCGCGGGCGTGGAGCTCGTCCGCCGCCTCATGCGCGAACCGGGCCTGGTGCCCTGCCAGCCACGACCCAAGAGGTTCAACCTCACTCAGGCTGCGGCCGGCCGGGCGCCAGACCTCGTCGGCCGCGACTTCACCGCGGATGCGCCCGGTGAAAAACTCGTCGGCGACATTACCCATGTCGCGATCGGGGAAGGCCGGCTGTACCTCGCGACGGTCATCGACTGCTGTACGAAGGAAGTGGTCGGCTACGCGATGGACGACCACTACCAAACCCCGCTGATATCCAGGGCGATCAGCAACGCGGCACGAAACAGGAACTTCTCGGCCGATGCGATGTTTCACTCCGGCCGCGGCAGCAGCTACATGTCGGCCGAGTTCGGGAAGACGCTCGACCGGTTCGGGCTCCGCAGATCTTCCGGTCGCACCGGGATCTGTTTCGACAACGCCATGGCCGATTCATTCTTCGCCGCCCTGAAGAACGAGCGTGTATCAAGGGTGACTTACCTGACCCGCGAGGCCGCCCGGCAGGACATCACTCGCTACATCGAATTCTGGTACAATCGCAAACGCCTCCACTCGGCGGTGGGTTACCGCCCTCCGCGCGAAGTCCACGCCGAGTATGAGAAGTTGCGAATCGTCGCGTGAATATAGAGGGTCAGGAGCCTGTCCGGAAAACGCGTGGCCCCTCAGCCTCGCCGAAACGAGGCGCCTGATCACCCAGGGTCCGTTGCATGATTGCACTTCGTCCGGAACATCGGGTTGGTCCGGTGGTGGAGTGGACGTCCCGGTTCGGGCAGGGGTGAACGCAGC
>NZ_JBHXQZ010000078.1:0-38945 GCF_042717095.1 Streptomyces sp. NPDC058632
GCCCACGCGGTGCCGCGGTCGCGGCCGTTCGCCCTGTGCTCAGGGCCGCCACAGCGGATGCTCGCGCTGTGCCCAGTCGCGGTCGACGGCGCCGGTGCGCATGCCCCGCCGGGCCTCCGGGTCGGCCAGGGCCATGCCGACATGGCCGGCGAGGACGATGCCGAGGGTGAGGGCCAGCCAGTCGTGGACGAAGGTCGCGCCGGTGCGCCACACCAGCGGGGTGAGGTGGGTGAACCACATCATCAGACCGGTGCCGAGCATCACCAGCGTGGCACCGGCGATCCAGGCCGCGTAGATCTTCTGTCCGGCGTTGAACTTTCCGGCCGGCCGCTGCGAGGGGCGTCCGTCGCGGCGCAGCGCGGCCCGCAGCCACGTGCGGTCGTGCGGGCCGAAGCGGTTCAGGCGGCCCAGGTCGGCGCGGAAGGCCCGGGAGAGCAGTGCGGCCAGGACCGGGACCGGCAGCGCGAGCCCGGACCACCGGTGGACGGTGACCACCAGGGCGCGGCGCCCGACCAGCTGGGCGAGCTGGGGGACGTACAGGCAGGCGGCGGTGAACACGCAGAGGCCCATCAGCGCGGCCGTGCTGCGGTGCGCCCACCGCGCGGCGCGGGTGAAGCGCGGGACGCCGGTGGCGACGGCGGTGGGCGGCAGGTCAGTCCGTGGGTTCATCGTCGCGTCCGTTCGAGCGGCCGACCCAGGCGTCGGTGTCGTAGCCTCGCCGCTCCCAGTAGCCGGGTTCGACGTCTTCGGTGACGGTGATGCCGGAGAGCCACTTGGCCGACTTGTAGAAGTACATGGGGGCGACGTAGAGGCGGACCGGGCCGCCGTGGGCGTGGCCGAGGTCCTCGTCCTGCATGCGCAGGGCGACCAGGACGTCCGCCCGGCGGGCCTGGGCGAGGGTGAGGCTCTCCGAGTAGGCGCCGTCGAAGCAGGTGAAGCGCACCGCGCCGGCCGTGGCGCGCACGCCCGCCGCGTCCAGGAGGCGGGACAGGCGTACCCCCTCGAACGGTGTGCGGGGCACCCGCCAGCCGGTGACGCACTGGACGTCACGGACCATGCGGGTCTGCGGCAGGGCCGACAGGCCGGCCAGGGTGTAGGAGGTGGGACGGTCGACCAGGCCGTCGACGGTGAGGCGGTAGGTCTCGGCGTCCTTCCGCGGGACGGAGGAGGTGACGGAGTAGTAGCGGAAGCCGCCGCCGTTCGGGAGCAGTCCGGTCAGGCCGGTGGGGTCCTTGTCGGAGGCTCCGGCGAGGAAGGACTCCAGTCCGCGCTGGAGTACGGGGGCGGCGGCCACGCCGAGGGCGCCGAGTCCGAGGGTGCCCAGGAGGATCCGGCGGCCGATGGGCCGGCCCCGGCCGTCGGGTGCCGCCTCGTCGGGCGGTGTGCGTGCTGCGGGCCGTTCCCGGTCGTCCGGCCGGTCGTGCGCCGTGGGCCGTTCGTGGTCTTCCGGACGGTCACGTGCTTCCGGTTGTTCGGAGTTCACCGTGCCATTCGAACACCCGCGTCCCCGGTGGGGCCAGGGTTCGCGGGTGCCCGTCAGACTTCCGTAAGCCGCCCGGCCGCGTGGGCCGCCCGCCCCGTCCGTACGCCGGTGTGGGCTACGGCGTGCGCTCGGCCTCCTTGTCCAGCTGGAACGCCTCGTTGCCGAGCCCGATACGGGCGTGCGTCCCGGGGGCGCGGGAACGCAGGACCAGGCCCTGGGCCAGGCCGGCGACGAGGGCCAGCCCGATGACGCCGGGCAGCAGCAGGCTCAGGGCGGAGTCGGGGCCGGCGCCGACGAGCACGTCGAAGTCCTTGACGGTGTAGCCGGCGATCACGGCCAGGGCGAGGCCGGACAGCGCCGAGGTGACCAGCCGCCAGGCCTGGGCGCCCGCGGCACCGCGGCGGACGAAGAAGACGACGACGGACAGCGAGGCGATCGCCATCAGGACGATCACGCCGAGGGCGCCGACGTTGCCGAACCAGGTGAACAGATGCAGGACGGGCGCGGTCGGGTCGCCGGCCGGCTTGTCGTCGGTGAGCGCGAAGGCGAGGACGAGCACCGCGGCGATGCCCGTCTGGAGCAGCGAGCCGGTGCCGGGGGCGCCGCTGGTGCCGGTGGTGCGGCCGAAGGCGGCGGGCAGCAGGCCCTCGCGGCCCATGGCGAAGGCGTACCGGGCGACGACGTTGTGGAAGCTGAGCATCGCGGCGAACATGCCGGTGACGAAGAGGACGTGCAGGACGTCCGTGAAGGTGCCGCCGAGCCGGGACTCGGTGAGGAAGAACAGCAGTCCCGCGCTCTGCTCCTGCGAGGTGGCGACGATGCCGGCGGGGCCGGTGGCGACGGTGAGGGCCCAGCTGCTGAACGCGAAGAACACGGCGACGCCGGTGACGGCCAGGAACATCACGCGCGGCACCAGGACGTGCGGCCTGCTGGTCTCCTCCGCGTACACCGGGGCCTGTTCGAAGCCGAGGAAGGCCGCGATGCAGAAGCACAGGGCGGTGCCGACGCCGGCGCCGGTGAGGGTGTCCGGGTCGAAGGCGTGCAGCGACAGCCCTTCCCCGCCCGGGTCGGCGATGGCGGCGATGTCGAAGACGACGACCAGGAGCACCTCGACGACCAGCAGGACGCCGAGCACGCGCGCGTTGACGTCGATCTTCAGCCAGCCCAGCGCGCCGACGGCGGCCAGGGCCACCAGCGACGGTATCCACCAGGCGACCTCGAGGCCGGCGTAGGTGGCGAAGAGCCCGGAGACCTCGAAGCCGAAGATGCCGTAGATGCCGACCTGGAGGGCGTTGTAGGCGACCAGCGCGACCATCGCGGCGCCCGCGCCGGCGGTGCCGCCGAGGCCGCGGGAGATGTACGCGTAGAAGGCGCCGGCGTTGTGGACGTGCCGGCTCATCTCGGCGTAGCCGAGGCTGAAGAGCACCAGCACGACGCCGAGGAGGACGAAGAGCAGCGGCTGCCCGACGATGCCCATCACCGCGAATGTGGTGGGCATGACACCCGCGACCACCATGAGAGGGGCGGTCGCGGCGAGCACGGAGAGCAGCAGACCGCCCGTGCCGAGCCGGTCCGCACGCAGGGCGCGCTCCCGTCCCTTGAAGGTGCTGATGCCGTCCGCCGCGGATCTGCTCGTGCGCGAACTGTCCGTCGTCATCGGGAGAACCGTCCTTGCGTCGGGAGTGGTTGCCTGTGCTGGATGGGGCGTGGTGGAGGGAGCGGGCCGGGTGGTTCCCGAGTGGTCCGCGGGGGTCGTGCAGGGGGTCATCCGGTGCCGAGGGCGGCGGCCCGTGCGGTGCGGAAGGCGGTGAGCGGGTCGCGGTCGGGGTACGACCAGGGGACCGGGGTGACCTTGTCGCCGATCCGGTGGAACAGGGCGGCGGCCTCGGCGCCCCGGCCCTCGCAGACCTTGGCGTGGGCGAGGAAGTTCAGGTCGATCAGGCGGCGCGGATGGTCCTCGTGCTCCCACTCCAGCCACCAGTCGAAGGCGGCCTTCATCACCTGCCGGGCCCGGCGGCCCACCCAGTGTCCGGAGGCTGCCGGGTCGACGCGCTCGTGCCCGGCGGCGGCGAGGGCGCGGTAGCGCTCGGCGTGCGCGATGACCGGCAGGATCGCCAGGGGCGAGTCCGCGGGTGCCTGCTCCGCGGACCAGTTGGCGAAGTCGTAGACCTCGTGCAGCGGGTCCGGGCCCGCCTCCACACGGCGTTCGGCGAGCCAGGCGACCACCAGATGGTGGGCGTGGTGGTGGTCCGCGTGCCGGGAGCGGATCTGCTCGAAGACACGGACCGCGTCTCCCCCGGCGCCCCGGGCGCACTCCAGCAGGAGCAGACCGAGCCAGGGAGTGGGGTCGGCGGGCAGCGCGGCGGCCGCCAGGTGGCAGGCCTCGCGCGCGCGGGCGGGCTTGTCCTTGCCGCGCAGGGCGCGCCGCACCCGGGCCAGGGCGAGCAGGACGGCCCCGTCCCCGGAGTCGGGTTCGGCGAGCAGCCAGTCATGGGCCCAGGCGGCGCAGGAGGGCTCCCGGGCGAGCACCGTGATCCGGTGGCCGCGGCGGTCCCAGTCGTCCCCCGTGCGCACCAGCAGCGAGCGGCTGTTCTGCCACCGGCCCTGCGCCAGCGCGGCTCTCGCGGCGACGAGTTCGCCGTCGTCGAGGGCCTCGTCGAAGGCCTGTGCCGCCCGTCTGCGGGCACGGCCGAGGGGAGGCGGGGGTGGGGACACCGCGGACTTCCTCACGCGCTCTTCCGGTGGCTCGGCCCATGGCGGGTGGTCGGCCCGTACGGCAGTGGTCGGCTGCCGTCAGCCATGGGCTGATCACGGACAGCAAACAGCCGGCCGACAGTTGGCGTCAAGGGCGCCCGAGGCATTACACGCGTCAACAGGCTTCGCAGACACATCACTTGCCCTACGGCAGGCCCCGGGGACCCGCGTGGACGGGCTCGGCGCGGGCCCTGCTTCGATGGATGCATGACTGCTGCCGACCGTCCCGCGCCCGCCGCCGACGAGATCCTCGACATCGTGGACGAGAACGACCGGGTGACCGGCCGGGCCCCACGCGGTGAGGCCTACGCGCGAGGGCTGCGGCACCGGTGCGCGTTCATCCTGGTCAGGGACGCCGAGGACCGGATCTTCGTACACCGGCGCACGGCGACCAAGCTCGTCCACCCCTCCCTGTACGACATGTTCGTCGGCGGGGTCGTGGGCGCCGGCGAGAGCTACGCCGAGGCGGCCCTGCGGGAGGCCGAGGAGGAGCTGGGCGTGTCCGGGCTGCCGCAGCCCGCGTTCCTCTTCACGTTCCTCTACGACGACGGCGGCGGACGGAGCTGGTGGTCGGCGGTCCACGAGGTCCGCTGCGACCTGCCGGTGGAGCCCCAGGCCGAGGAAGTGGCCTGGCACACCTTCCTGACCGAGCCGGAGCTGGAGCGCCGCCTGGGCGAATGGGCGTGGACTCCGGACGGCCTGGAAGCATACGAACGCCTCAAGGCCCACCGCGGATAACCGCACCGCCGGGCCCCGCACCCGTCACGCTCCCGTCCGGGCGTGCCGGTAGGGTCGCAGAGTGATCGACTTCATACGGAACGTCCGGTTGTGGTTCGCGCCCCAGGACGTGCGGCAGGAGGGCGACACGCCCGACTACCGGTTCTCCCTGGCGAACGAGCGCACGTTCCTGGCCTGGCTGCGGACCGCGCTCGCGCTGGTCGGCGGCGGCTTCGCCGTGGACCAGTTCCTGCCGGACCTGCGCTGGGGCTGGCGGGTCGGGCTCGCGCTGGCGCTGCTCGCCGCGGGGGTGCTGTGCGCGCTGCGCGCGGTCAACCACTGGGTGCGCTGCGAGCGGGCCATGCGGCGCGGCGAGGACCTGCCGGTGTCCCGGTTCCCGGTGCTGCTCAGTCTCGTCGTCGCCGTCGTCGCGCTGGCGATGGTCGTCGTGGTGCTCGCCGGGTGGGACGGGTGACCGGGCCGGCCGGGGTGCGGGCGGACCGGGACCCCGGACTGCAGCCCGAGCGGACCCGGCTCGCCTGGCGCCGTACGACCCTGGCGTGCACGGTCGCATCCGTGCTGGCGGTACGGACCGCGCTGCACGGCGTGGTGTCGGCCGTCGGGGTGGTCCTGTGCGCGCTGTGCTGCGCCTGCTGGCTGGGGTTCCTCCTGGTCGCCCACCGCCGGATCCGCACCCTGGCGGGCACCGCCGCCCCGGCCGCCCCCGCCTCGCGGCACCTCACCACGGCGGTGCTCTGCGCCACGGCCCTGGCCGTGTGCGGGGCGGCCCTCGTCCTCCAGAGCTGACGACGTACCCGGCGGACGGGGTGGCCGGCCCGACGGCCTACCGGCCTCCTCCGCCACCCCGTCCGCCGCCACCCCGTCCGCCGTCCACCCGTTGGCCGTCTACTCGTCCCCCGTCACGACCTGCTCGTCCACCGTCACGACGATCTTTCCCCTGGTCCGGCCCTCCTGGTTGAGGCGGTGGGCGTCCGCCGCGCGTTCCAGCGGGAACGTCTCGGAGACGTGCACGCTCACGACGCCCTGTTCCGCCAGTTCGGACAGGTGCCCGAGGTCCTGCGGGTCGGGTCGCACGAACCAGTAGCTGCCGCCGTACTCCACGACGGCGGGGTCGGTGATCGACGCGAGCCTGCCCCCGGACGCCAGGGCGGCGGCGGAGGCCCTCAGGTCGTCACCGCCGACCGAGTCGAACACGGCGTCCACGCCGCCCGGGGCGAGCCCTCGCAGCCGCTCGGCGAGGCCGTCGCCGTAGGCCACCGGTTCCCCGCCCAGGCTTCGGACGAAGTCGTGGTTGCGCTCGCTCGCCGTACCGACGACGCGGGCGCCGAGGTGCGTGGCGAGCTGGACCGCGACGGAGCCGACGCCGCCGGCCGCGGCGTGCACCAGGACCGTCTCGCCCCGCTTCACCCGAAGGACCCTGTGCAGCACCTGATAGGCGGTGAGTCCCACGAGAGGCAGTCCGGCGGCCTCCTCGAAGGAGAGGTTCCGCGGCTTGCGCGCGAGGGCGCGCACCGGGGCGGCCACGTACTCGGCGAAGGTGCCGCGGGAGAGGAAGTCCTCGCGCACGTAGCCGATGACCTCGTCGCCGGCGGCGAACTCGGGGACGGCGGCGCCCGGTCGTACCACCACGCCCGAGACGTCCCAGCCCGGAATGACGGGGAACACCGGGCTCAGGATCTGGTCGAGGTGGCCCTCGCGGCACTTCCAGTCGACGGGGTTGACGGCCGCCGCCCGCACCTTCACGAGCACGGAGTCGGGGCCCACCCCGGGCTCCGGCACCTCCGTGAGTTCGAGTACCTCGGGGCCGCCGTACTGTGCATAGCTGATCGCCTTCATGGGCCCGACCTTTCGCCGTTGTCCCCCGCGGCGCAAGTGGATGACCCGATCACGTCCGGGGTGTGACCCGGTCACTCCACTCGTGGCCCCGATCACGTTTCACCCCCGCCCTGGACGGCATACCGACTGGTCGGCATCATATGTCGGGTACTGTCACCGGCCCGTAGGAGCGAGTATGAGCCCCGACCACCCGCCCGGACTGGATCTCGACCGGCTGGGCGCGCTGCTCGCCCGGGAGCGGCCCGGTCTGGTGAACGGCCCGCTCTCCGGCCGGCTGATCGAGGGCGGCCGGTCGAACCTCACGTACACGGTCTCCGACGGCACCGCCAAGTGGGTGGTACGGCGTCCTCCGCTCGGGCACGTCCTGGCCACCGCGCACGACATGAAGCGCGAGCACCGGGTGATCAGCGCGCTGCACGCCACCCCCGTCCCGGTACCCCGCACGGTCCTGCTGTGCGAGGACGAGGAGGTGCTGGGGTCGCCCTTCTACGTCATGGAGTTCGTCGAGGGCACCCCGTACCGGACGGCGGACCAGCTGGCGCCGCTCGGCCCGGAGCGCACCCGGCAGGCGGTGCTCGGCCTGGTGGACACGCTGGTCGACCTGCACGCCGTGGACCCCGACGCGGTGGGTCTGGCGGGCTTCGGCCGCCCCGAGGGCTTCCTGGACCGGCAGCTGCGACGCTGGGGCAAGCAACTGGACGCCTCCCGCAACCGGGAGCTGGCCGGGATCGACGAACTGCACGCCGCGCTCGGCCGGGAGCTGCCCCGCTCCCCCGCACCGGCCGTGGTGCACGGCGACTACCGCCTGGACAACGTCCTGATCGCGAGCTCCGACGGGGGCGCCGACTCGATCCGGGCGGTCCTCGACTGGGAGATGTCCACGCTCGGCGATCCGCTGACCGACCTCGGCCTGCTGGTGATGTACGGCATGCCGCTGGGCATGCCCGAGTCCCCGGTCTCCACGACCGCCGAGGCCCCCGGGCATCCGTCGCCCGCCGAGCTGATCGAGCGCTACGCCGCCCGTTCGGGCCGCGACGTCTCCGCGGTCTCCTGGTACACCGCGTTCGCCTGGTTCAAGCTCGCGGTGATCCTCGAGGGCATCCACTACCGCTACACGCTGGGGCAGACCGTCGGCCCCGGCTTCGACCGCATCGGCGAACTCGTCCCCGTTTTCATCGAACACGGTCTGACCACGCTTCGCGAAGGCCTCCGGAAGGGCTGACCCATGGACTTCACGTTCGACGCGCGCACCGAGGAACTGCGGGCCAGGCTCCTCGCCTTCATGGACGAGCACGTCCACCCCGCCGAGCAGGTCGTCGACGAGCAGCGCGCCGCGCTGGACTCGCCGTGGGCGAACGCCCCCGTGGTGGAGGAGCTCAAGGCCGAGGCGCGCAGACAGGGCCTGTGGAACCTGTTCCTGCCCGACTCCGCGTACGGTGCCGGGCTCACCAACCTCCAGTACGCGCCGCTCGCCGAGATCATGGGCCGCTCCCCGCAGCTGGCGCCCACGGCGACGAACTGCGCGGCGCCCGACACCGGCAACATGGAGGTGCTGGCGCAGTTCGGTGACGAACAGCAGAAGAAGCAGTGGCTGGAGCCGCTGCTGGCGGGTGAGATCCGCTCGGCGTTCGCGATGACCGAGCCGGACGTGGCCTCCTCGGACGCCACCAACATCACCACGCGGATCGAGCGGGACGGCGATGCGTACGTCGTCACCGGCCGCAAGTGGTACATCTCCGGGGCGATGCACCCGGACTGCAGGATCTTCATCGTGATGGGCAAGACCGACCCGGGCGGGGCGGACGTCCGGCGTCAGCAGTCCATGATCCTGGTGCCGCGCGACACCCCGGGCGTCACGATCAAGCGTGCCATGCGGGTGTTCGGCTACGAGGACCACTATCACGGCGGCCATGCCGAGATGGTCTTCGACCAGGCGCGCGTGCCGGTGGCGAACCTGATCGGCGAGGAGGGCGGCGGCTTCGCCATCGCCCAGGCACGGCTCGGTCCCGGCCGGATCCACCACTGCATGCGGCTGATCGGCATGGCCGAGCGGGCGATCGAGCTGATGTGCCGGCGGGCCGTGTCCCGTGACGCCTTCGGCAAGGCGCTGGCCCAGCAGGGTGTCGTGCAGAACTGGATCGCGGACGCGCGGGTCGCCGTCGAACAGCTGCGCCTGCTGGTGCTGAAGACGGCCTGGATGATGGACACCGTCGGCAACCGGGGCGCGCACACCGAGATCCAGGCCATCAAGATCGCCACTCCGCGCACGGTCGTCGGCATCCTCGACCGGGCCATCCAGCTCTACGGAGCGGGCGGGGTCAGTCAGGACCACCCGCTGGCCGAGCTGTACGCCGCCGCGCGGACGCTGATGATCGCCGACGGCCCGGACGAGGTGCACCAGCGGTCGCTGGCCCGGCGGGAGATCAAGAAGTACCGGTAGGAGGTGCGGGCCCGGGGCCCGCGGGCCCGGGCCCCGGTGGGTCCTGCCGCGCCTCAGGGGCGCAGGGCGCGCAGCAGCAGGTCGGCGAGGTGGTCGGCGACCTGCTGCGGGGTGAGGGGGCCGTCGGGGCGGTACCAGGTCGACAGGTGGTGGATCGAGCCGAAGTGGTAGTCCACCACCAGGTCGGCCGGGGTCGCCGTGGAGAACACGCCGGCCGCCTGGCCCTCCTCGACCAGCGCGCGGAAGCGCTCGTGGTAGCGGCGGCGCTCGGCCCGTACCTGCTTGTTCTTCTCCGGGCTCAGGTGGTGCATGGAGCGGAAGAAGATGGACGCGTCGTCGAGGTTCTCGATCGTCGTGACCACGACGTCGGCCGCCGCGCCCCGCAGTCGCTCGTCGATCGGCTCGTCGGCGTTCGCGTAGGCGTCCAGACGCTCCTGCTGGACGCGCAGCACGCGCGCGTAGATCTCGTGCAGCAGGTCGTCCTTGGAGCCGAAGTAGTGGTAGAGCGCACCCTTGGTGACTCCGGCCGCCTCGACGATCTCCTGCACCGAAGTACGGTCGTAGCCCTGCTCGGCGAAGAGCCGGGTGGCGGCGGCCAGGAGCCGCTGCGGCACCGGGGGCCCGTCGCCGTCCGTCGTCCTGGGCACTTCCGCCACCTGCCTTCCGTGTCGCTGCCGGTCGTCGTCACACACTGCCGGCACCGCCGGCAGCCGGGGACGCGGTCCGTCCCCGACGGGGATCTTCCCACCCCCCGGTCCCGGCGCGTCGGGCAGGATCGCATCGCGGTACGCGGGGCCTCACCGCGTACCGGCGTCATCCGGTGTCGCCCGGCATCACCTGGTGGACTCCCAGTGCCGCTGGATGCGGTTCATGCCGCCGAGCCAGCGCTCCGGGTCGGCGGCGCGGGCCTGGTAGTACTCGGCGACCTCGGGGTGCGGCAGGATCAGGAAGCGGTCCTCGTCGATGCCGTGGAACAGGGCGTCGGCCACGTCCTCCGGCTCGATCGCGGTCGGCCCGAGGACCAGGTCGCCCGCGCTGCCGCTGGCGGTGAGCATGTCGGTGCGCACGCCCTGCGGGCAGATCGCGTGGACCTTCACCCCACGGTGGCGGTACGTCAGCGACAGCCACTCGGCGAAGGCGTAGGCGCCGTGCTTGGTGACGCTGTAGGGGGCCGTGCCGATCATGGTGAGCAGTCCGGCGGCGGAGACGGTGGAGACGAAGCGGCCGCTGCCGCGCTCCAGCCAGTCCGGGAGCAGCGCGTGTGCCGCGCGGACGTGGGCCATGACGTTGACGTCCCAGGAGAGCGCCCAGCCCTGCTCGTCGAGCGGTCCGCCCGGTTCCCCGCCGTCGCGGCCGACGCCGGCGTTGGCGCAGTAGACGTCGACCGTGCCGCCGAGCGCGTCCCGGGCGTCGGGGACGACGGACGAGGCGTCGCCCGGGACGGCGATGCCCCCGATCTCGTCGGCGACGGCCTTGGCGCGGTCGGCGTCCAGGTCGTTGACGACGACCTGGGCCCCCTGGCCGGCGAAGCGGCGGGCGAGTGCCGCCCCGATGCCGCCCCCGGCTCCCGTGACGACCACCTTCGCACCCTGTACGGCTTCCATCATCGGCTCCTTCGGCGCGGCTGCCCGGTTGTTCCTCGACCACGTGACCGCATGACCACCGGCCGTCCTGATCGCTCGGCCACGTCGTCATGTGACGCGACGCGTCGCGTCAGACTAACCGGTCGGTATGTCGGGTGGAAGAGAAAGAGAAGAGGCGAACGACGGCGGTCCGGCTCGTTCCCCGGGCGGTTCACGCGCGTTAACGTGCGTGGGCATGACATCGGGAGCGATCGCGGAGGTCACAGCATGAGACTGTCCAGACGGAGCCTGCTCGCCACCACCACAGCCACCCTCGCGGCCGCCGCCGCGACCCCCACGGCCGCCGCGGCGGCCACCCGGGGACAGGCTGAAGGACCCGCAGAATCCGGGCGGGCGGCCCCGGTGGCCGGGGGCCGCGGCCTGCGCACCGGCTTCGAGCAGCTCGCCGCCGACGGGTACGCGGCGCTCGACGGGGAGCGGGTCGGCGTGGTCACCAACCCGACGGGCATCACCCGGGAGGTGCGGCACATCGTCGACGTCATGCACGCCGACGACCGCGTGGACCTGACCGCCGTGTTCGGCCCCGAGCACGGCTTCCGGGGCACCGCGCAGGCGGGCGGCTCCGAGGGCCGCTACGACGACCCGGCGACCGGGCTGCCCGTCTACGACACGTACCTGAAGAGCGGCCGGCCGCTCGCCGACATCTTCACCGCGTCGGGCGTCGACACGGTCGTCTTCGACATCCAGGACGCGGGCGCCCGCTTCTACACGTACATCTGGACGCTGTACGACTGCATGGAGGCGGCGCAGCTCGCGGGCAAGCGGTTCGTGGTCCTCGACCGGCCGAACCCGGTGACCGGGCGGGCCGCCCTGGGGCCCGTGCTGCACCCGCGGTTCGCCACGTTCGTCGGGCGGCAGCCGATCGCGCAGGCGCACGGAATGACGGTGGCGGAGCTGGCGCGGCTGTTCAACGCCGAGTTCCTGACCGAGCCGGTGCGGCTGGAGACGGTACGGATGTCGGGCTGGCGGCGGTCCGACTTCTACGACGCCTCCGGGCTGCCCTGGGTACCGCCCAGCCCCAACATGCCGACGCCCGAGACGGCCCTGGTGTACGCGGGGACGTGTCTGTTCGAGGGCACCAACCTGTCCGAGGGGCGCGGGACGACCCGGCCGTTCGAGCTCCTGGGCGCGGAGGGGATCGACGGGCGCTGGGCGGCCGGGGCGAACGGGCTGGGTCTGGCGGGCGTGCGCTTCCGTGAGGCGTACTTCGCACCGGCGTTCTCCAAGTTCCAGGGGAGGACGGTCGGGGGTGTGCAGCTCCATGTGCACGACCGGGAGGCGTTCGATCCGGTGCGTACGGGGGTGGGGCTGCTGGTGAGCGCGAGGCGGACGTGGAGCGGGTTCGCCTGGCGCCCGGATCACTGGATCGACAGGCTCACCGGTTCCGAGCAGGTGCGCACGATGATCGACGCGGGCGCGGACACGGACGAGGTGGTGGCCGGCTGGCGGGAGGAACTGGCGGCGTTCCGGCGAACGCGGAGGGAGTACCTGCTGTACCGCTGAGCCCGCCTCGGGCGCCGGCGCCCCGGGCAGCGGCCGACCGCCGCTGTCCGGGGCGCCGGCGTCTGCCGGCCGTCCGCCTCTGCCACCTGCGCGGATACCGTCCCGGCGGGTTCTTCGGGGACAGCGGGGCGATCGGGGACGCGATCGGCGCGCATAACGTCGCCGTCTTCAGGAACCCGTGGAGACGGCGGGGAGTTCTCTGTCCGTCGAGGGTGGTGCACGCGGTACACCGCGACACGTGGCTCCCTCGACGGGAACCGGACTGTCGGGACGTTCTCGCCGTGCAGGGGAACGGGCCGCCCCGGGCAACCGCCCCGGGCAGCCGCCGAGGACCGGGGGCGGCGAGGGAGACGACCACGGACATGACCATGGAACGGACCACGGGGATGCCGTGGGAGAGCACAACTGAATCATGGGTCACGGGAGTTGACCCACAGTCCCGCGTGACCGGCCGGGGGAGGCCACCGAAAAAGGATGGAGCCGATTCGCTTGTCGATACGTCTATTCGACGACGTCCGTTCGACGACGCCGAAGTGACCGGATTAACAGGTGCAGGTGTGACGGAGGTGCACGACGATGGCCGGTTTCCGAAGTCTGGCGAGACAGGTCCGAGATCCGCGGTCCGATCTGGCGCTGCGGCGCTATTCGCTGCGCAAGTGCCTTGAGCGGTTCGCTCCGTACGGGCACAGGGCGACCTGGGACCATCTGTGCGCGCGTGCGGGATTCGACCCCGAGGACCGCTCCGTCGACCCGGCGCGGCTCGTGGCCGCACTGGACGAGCTGGAGGAGGCCCGCGCGGTCTGGCTGGGCTACGAGGTGGAGTTCGCCGAGCGCCGCAGGAAGGAGAAGCACGGCGGCCTGCGCAGGCCGGGCAGTGTGGACGACTGGCACCGGCTGACCTGGGGCGGTTTCGGCGTGGCCTGGTGCGACGACCCGCGGGTGCATCCGCGGGAACCGCTGGCCGAGGTGCTGCGGCGGCTGATCGCCGCGCTGGAGCGCGACCCGGGTGGCGCATGCCCCGTGTGCCGGGGGGAACGGCTCAGGTGGCGGTACGGCCTGGACCACGAGCCGTCGGCGGGACCGGTCTGCGCGGACTGCGGAATCCTGGTGCCGCGCCCCGTTCTGACGACCGAGGCGCTGGCGGACGCCAGGCGGTCGAAGCTGCTGGTGTCGGCCTGAGAGGCGTGGGGGCGCGCCGGGGATGCCGCGCCCCCACTGTCACGCGGTGCCGGTGTCGGCCTGCGGGGTGCCGGCCCGCGGGGTGCCGGGCCCGGCGGGGCGCTCCCCGGTCAGCAGCCGGGAGCCCGTCAGACGGTCACCGAAGACGTCGTCGGGGTTGGACAGGACACAGGAGTCGAGCGACAGGCAACCGCAGCCGATGCAGTCGGTGAGGTGGTCGCGCAGCCGGTTGAGCTGTTTGATGCGCTCGTCCAGCTCCGCGCGCCACGCCTCGGAGAGGCGGGCCCAGTCGTCCCGCGTGGGAGTGCGCTCCTGAGGCAGCTCGGCGAGCGCCCCGCGGATGGTGGCGAGCGGGATGCCGACCCGCTGGGCGGCCCGGATGAAGGCGACCCGGCGCAGGGTGTCACGGCTGTAGCGGCGCTGGTTGCCCGAGGTCCGCCGGCTGCTGATCAGCCCCTTGGACTCGTAGAAGTGCAGGGTCGAGACGGCGGCGCCGCTGCGCGCGGCGAGCCGCCCGACCGTGAGCTCGTGGATCTTCTCCGGAATCTGAGGCACGCCTCGAAGGCTACCCACCCCGGCGTGGCGGCCGGTCCGTTGACAACGCCCGTACGGCCGACCATGCTAAGCAGTCGCTTAGCATGCGCGCGAGTGGCGCGCGCGACCACGTGACGCGGGAGGCCGGGACATGGCAGAGCCGAGAATCTTCACGTCCGTCGACGACCTGAAGGCCGCGGTGGGCGAGCAGCTGGGGTACACGGACTGGCTGGAGGTCGACCAGAAGCGGGTCGACCTGTTCGCCGAGGCCACCGGTGACCACCAGTGGATCCACGTCGATCCGGAGCGGGCCGCGTCGGGGCCGTTCGGCACGACCATCGCGCACGGCTATCTGACGCTGTCGCTGCTGCCGCTGTTCGGCCCGCGGCTGCTCTCCGTCGAGGGCGTGAAGATGGGCGTCAACTACGGTACGAACAAGGTGCGTTTCCCCGCGCCCGTCCCGGTGGGATCGCGGGTGCGTGCCACCGCGAAGGTCACCGCCGTGGACGAGGTGGAGGGCGGCGTCCAGGTGACCACGGCGTTCACCGTGGAGCGCGAGGGCGGCGACAAGCCGGTGTGCGTGGCCGAGTCGGTGGCCCGGTACTACCTCTGACCCCCCTCGGCGGTGCCCTGCTCCCCCGGGGCGGTGTCCGTGCGGTCGGCGCCGACCATGCGCAGGACGAGGTCGGCGTAGAGGGCGCCGACCTCCTCGGGGGTGCGGGAGCCGTTGACGTTGAACCAGCGCGCCACGTCGATGCAGAGGGAGAGCACGGCGAGGGTGGTGCCCCGCACGTCGGGGACGTCGAACTCGCCCGAGCGCACGCCCTCCTCGATGATCCCGCGCACCTCGGCGTCGACCTGCCGGCGCAGGGCGATGATCTCGGCGCGGGCGTCGGGGCCGAGCGAGTCGAGTTCGTACTGCACGACCCGCGCGGTGGTACGCCTGCCCGCGTGCCAGCGGACGAAGGAGCTCACCGCCTCGGCAAGACGCAGGGTCGCGCCGCCCTCGGCGCGGGCCGCGGTCCGCAGGATGTCCAGGACCTTCTCGTGGCCGATCCTGCTGATGCGGTGGAGCAGCTCTTCCTTGGTCTTGTAGTGGATGTAGAGCGCGGCCGGGCTCATGCCGGCGCGGCCGGCGATGTCGCGGGTCGTCGTGGCGTGGTAGCCACGCTCCGCGAACGCCTCGACGGCGGCGAGCAGCAACCGTCGGGCCGCGTCGGGCGTGACCTCACCCCACGGCTGCGCCTCGGCGCCGGCCGTCTCCTCCGCCGTACTCATCGCTCACCCCATTCACTGGCAGGGGTAACACCATACCGGCAAGGGTGAGCGATCGCTTAGGAGCTGCCTTCCGCCCGCTCGTCCGAGCGCGGCTCGGGCACCGTCCCGCGGAATGTTCACAGCTTTTCGAAGGGATCGTGTTCCGCGAGGAGCTTTTCCAGCCGCGCCTGGTCCACCCGGCTCACGATCTGGCCGGCCTCCTGACGGTCACGGATGACCTTGGCCAGGGTGAAGGCGGAGGTGACGAGGTACAGGACGGCGATCGCCATGAAGCCGCGCACCCAGGCGTCGGCCTCGAGCCGGACGACGCCGAAGGCGGTCGCCCCCAGGGCGACGGCGAACGAGGCGACGGCCTGACCGTAGAAGGCCGCCGTGTTCTGCTGCTTGACCGGTGTGTCACTCATGGGAACAGGGTCGGCGACCACGGCACCGCGCACATCCGTCGGGATACTCAGACCCACCACGGACGAACTACTCGGACCGGCGGGCCCTGTCCCGTCTCAGAACGCCGAAACCCCGGTCAGCGCACGCCCGATGACCAGCTTCTGGATCTGGCTGGTGCCCTCGTAGAGCGTCATGACACGGGCGTCGCGCAGCAGCTTGCCCGCCGGGTACTCGTCGATGTAGCCGTAGCCGCCGTAGACCTGGAGGGCGTTGTTGGCGGCACGGACGGCCGCCTCCGAGGCGAAGAGCTTGGCCTTGGAGGACTCGACGGCGAACGGCTGCCCGCGGTCGATCAGATCGGCGACCCGCCAGGTCAGCAGCCGGGCGGCGTCGACGTCCACGGCGATGTCGCTGATCAGTTCCTGTACGAGCTGGTGACGGGCGATGGTCTTCCCGAACTGCTCGCGCTCCCCCGCGTACCGCACGGCCGCGTCGAGCGCGGCCTGGGCGATGCCGACACAGCCCGCGGCGACCGACATGCGCCCCTTGGCCAGGGCGGACATGGCGACCGAGAAGCCCTTGCCCTCGGGGGCCAGCATCGCGGACGCGGGCACACGCACGTCCTCCAGCACCAGCTCGGCGGTGGCCTGGCCGCGCAGGCCGAGCTTGCCGTGCAGGGTCCGGCGGGTCAGGCCCGGGGTGTCGGCGGGCACGAGGAAGGCGGACACGCCCTTGTGGCCCGGGGCGTCGGTGGACCGGGCGAACAGCAGGACGACGTCGGCCCAGGTGCCGTTGGTGATGAACATCTTGGTGCCGTTGACGACGTAGTCCCCGCCGTCGCGCACCGCGCGGGTGGAGAGGCTGCCGGCGTCGGAGCCGGTGTCCGGCTCGGTGAGACCGAAGCAGCCGACGTACGTGCCGGAGGTGAGCCCGGGAAGCCAGGCCTGCTTCTGCTCCTCGCTGCCCCAGGCCGCGACGGTCTTCGCCACCAGCCCCAGGGACACGGAGACGATCCCGCGCACGGAGGAGTCACCGCGCCCCAGCTCCTCGGTGGCCAGGCAGTACGCGAGGTGGTCGCCGCCCGAGCCGCCGTACCGCTCCTCGATCGTCAGCCCGAGGAAGCCGAGGTCCCCCAGCTTCTTCACGATCCCCCGGTCGACCTCCTCGGCGCGGTCCCAGGCCGTGGCGTGGGGCGCGACCTCACGCTCGACGAAGTCCCGGGCGAGCCGGCGGACGGCGCTCTGCTCCTCGCTGAGCTCCAGGTTCATGACAGTCACCCAACCCCGGGATTTTAATTACCAGTGCTAGTTTTCTGGCGCAGCCCTACTATGTGCGCCATGGCCCGACCGCGCAAGCCCCTGCTCAGCACCGACCGGATCGTCGAGACGGCACGGGAGCTCGTGGACGCGGAGGGTCTGGCCGCCGTCTCCACGCGCCGGCTCGCCGCACAGCTGGGGGTCAGCGGACCCTCGCTCTACAACCACTTCCGCACCAAGGACGAGATCCTCGAGGCGGTGGCCGACTCGGTGAGCGCGCTGGTCGACCTGTCGATGTTCGAGGACGGCCGGAACTGGCGGACCGCACTGCACGACTGGGCCGTCTCCTACCGGTCCGCGCTGCGCGCCCATCCCAACATCGTGCCGGTCCTGGCCCGCGGCCCCGGCCGCCGCCCGGCCGCCCTGCGGCTCGCCGACGCGGTCTACGGCGCGATGGTCGAGGCGGGCTGGCCGCCCGCGCAGGCCACGTCCATCGGCGCGCTGATGCGGTACTTCATCATGGGCTCGGCGCTCGGCTCCTTCGCCGGCGGCTTCGTGGACGACGCCGACGCCTACGATCCCGCCGACTATCCCCACCTCGGCCAGGCGCACCTGCTCGCAGACCGGCAGGAGAAGATCGACGAGCGCGCCTTCGAGACGGGTCTGACGGCTCTGCTGGACGGCTTGGCGGGGCAGTACGAGCAGGTGCGGGGCACCGAATAGGGCCTCTCGCGCACTTCGGCCCTCACCGAAGTGTCCGTACCGCATGCTGGGGCGCATGACCTCGAAGGACCCCCGGACCCCCGGGCTCGCGCGGCTCGCCGGACTGATCGCCGACGAGGCCCGGGCCGCTGGTCCGCCGGCGCTGCTCGACGGCCGGGCGTGGACGGCCGGCGAACCGGCGCGGCACGCCGGCGTCGCCCCGTCCACGTTGAGCGGACATCTGGGCAAGCTCGTCACCGGCGGGCTGCTCGCCGAGGAACGGCAGGGCCGGCACCGGTCGTACGGCTCGCCGACGTGCGGGTCGCCCGGCTGGTGGAGGAGCTGACCGCGCAGGTCGCCACGGGTGCGGCCCGGCGTCCGCGCACGCTGCGGCAGACCGGGGCGGACTCGGCGGCGGCCCGCGGACGGACCTGCTACGACCATCTCGCCGGCCGGCTCGGGATCGCGGTCACGGACGCGTTCACGGCCCGCGGGCCGCTGCTGCAGGACACCGGGTCCGCGCTCGCCGGGGCGGGCCTGCGCTGGTTCGACGCCCTCGGCATCGGCATCGGCATCGGCCGGCGTGGCCGACGCCCGCCGGCCCGCGCCTGCCCGGACTGGACGGAACGCCGCCCGCACCTCGCCGGAACCGCCGGGGCGGCCCTGTGCCGGCACGCCCTGGACGCGCGGTGGTGCGTCCGCATCGGCTCCGGGCGAGCGGTGAAGGTGACAGCGCGGGGCGAGCGGACACTGTCCGAACTGCTGGGGATCGGGGAGTCGGCCCTGCGCTGACCGCCGCCTGCCGGGGCGGACGGTTCAACGGTTCAGAAGACCACCAGGGCCCGTCCGCCCCTGCCCGCCAGCATGTTGTCGAAGGCCGCCGGGATGCCGTCCAGGGCGATCCGTTCCGTGACGAGGGCGCCCAGGTCGAGCCGGCCGGCCCGGATGTGCCCGGCGAGGACGGGGAGGTCGCGGGCGGGGTCGGAGTTGCCGTAGACGCAGCCCGACAGGGTCCTGCCCCAGTGGAAGATCTCCAGGGCGTTGAAGGTGACCTGCTGGTCCTTGCCGCCGATGCCGACGACCGCGGTACGGCCGCCGCGCCGGGTGGATTCCCAGGCGGTGCGGATGGTGGTCGCGCGGCCCACGCACTCGACGGCCACGTCCACGCCCTGCTTCCCGGTGAGGGACCGGATCTCGCGGGCGGTGGTGTCCGAGGCGACGACGTACTCGGTCGCCCCGGCACCACGCGCCAGCTCCTCCTTCTCCGGAGAGACGTCGACCGCGACGATCGTGGCCGCTCCCGCGATCCGGGCCGCCTGGAGGGCGGCGAGGCCCACTCCCCCGACGCCGAACACCGCGACCGACTCACCGGGCCCGACCCGCGCGCAGTGGTGGACGGCGCCGTAGCCGGTGAGCACGGCGCAGCCGAGCAGGGCGGCGTCGGTGAGCGGGACGCCGTCCGGTGCGGGCAGGACGCAGGACGCGGGCACCACCGTCTCCTCGGCGAAGGCGGCGACGTTCAGGCCGGGGTGGAGCGCGGTGCCGTCGTCGGCACGGTGGGCGTGCACCGCGGCGGCGCCGCTCAGGGCGTCGGCGCACAGCCACACCTCGCCGCGCACGCAGGCGGGACAGGTACCGCAGGAGGGCGCCCAGTTGAGGACGACGCCGTCGCCGGGCGCGACGTGGGTGACGCCCTCGCCGACGGAGACGACCGTGCCGGCCCCCTCGTGGCCCAGCACCGCCGGGACCGGGAGGCGCATGGTGCCGTTGGTCAGGGACAGGTCGGAGTGGCAGACCCCGGCCGCGGCGAGCCGGACCCGGACCTTCCCGGGGCCGGGCTCGGGCAGGTCGATCCCCGTGATCTCCAACGGGGCGTCGACGGCGGACAGTACGGCGGCGCGGACAGCCATGATGGTGGGACTCCCCTAGAACTGGAGGGACTTGGTCTGGAGGTACTCGGTCAGGCCGTGCACGCCGAGTTCGCGGCCCACGCCCGACTGCTTGTAACCGCCGAAGGGGGCGAGGGGGTTGAAGCGGCCGCCGTTGATGTCGACCTGGCCGGTCTCCATGCGTCGGGCGAACGCCGCGGCCTGCGCCTCGTCGGCGGCCCAGACCGCGCCGGCGAGTCCGTAGACAGTGCCGTTGGCGATGCGCAGGGCGTCCTCCTCGTCCTCGTAGCGCAGGACCGACAGGACGGGGCCGAAGATCTCCTCCTGTGCGATGGTCATGTCGGGGGTGACGTCGGCGAAGACGGTGGGGCTGACGAAGCAGCCCTGCTCGCGCGGCGCGTCGGGGCCGCCGGCGACCAGGCGCGCGCCCTCGGCGACGCCCTTCTCGATGTACCCGCGCACCCGTTCCTGCTGCTTGGCGTTGACGAGGGGGCCGATGCGGTCGCCGTACTTGGCGGCGGCGGCCGCGGCGAGCTCGACGGCCTCGTCGTACTGGTCGCGGTGGACCAGCATGCGGGTCCAGGCGCTGCACGTCTGGCCGGAGTTGGACATCACGTTGGCGACGCCGACGTTGACCGCCCGGGCCAGGTCGGCGCCGGGGAGGATCACGTTGGCGGACTTGCCGCCCAGTTCGAGGGCGACCCTCTTGACGGCGCCCGCGGCGACGGCGCCGATCCGGCGGCCGACGGCGGTGGAGCCGGTGAAGGAGACGAGGTCGACGCCCGGGTGCTCGGCGAGGGCCTGGCCGGCCACCGGGCCGAGGCCGGTGACCAGGTTGAACACGCCGGCCGGGACGCCGGCCTCGTGCACCGCCTCCGCGAGGAGCCGGGCGACCAGCGGGGTGTCCTCGGCGGGCTTGACGACGATCGTGCAGCCGGCGGCGAGGGCCGGGGCGGCCTTGGCGACGATCTGGTGCAAGGGGTAGTTCCAGGGGGTGATCGCGCCGACCACGCCGACGGGTTCGTGGAGGACGGTCGAGTTGCCCGTCCGCTCCTCGAAGGGGTACGTCGCCGCCAGCTCGGCGTACGAGCCCGCCACCGCGATCGGCACGGCCGCGTGCACGGCCTGCGAGAGCTTCAGGGGTGCGCCGAGCTCGGCGGTCACCGTCTGCGCGATCTCGTCCTGCCGGGCCACCAGCACGTCCCGGAGCGCGGCGAGGCGGGCGGCGCGTTCGGCCGGCCCGGTCGCGGCCCAGGCGGGAAGGGCGGCGCGGGCCGCCCGCACGGCGGCGTCCACGTCCTCGGCGGTGCCCGCCGGGACGGTGGCGATCACCTGCCCGTCGGCCGGGTTCACGACCTCGATCACGTCCGGGCCGGCGGCGGGGCGCCAGGCGCCGTCGATGTACATGCCGTCGTATGCCTTCATCGCGCTTCCTCCGGGGCGGGGCGTCGTCGTCCACCCCATAAACTAGCGGCGCTAATTTAATGACGCCAGGGGGCGCGGACACGGGTCGGCAGCGGCGCCGGTGCGGGAGCCGTGCGTGCCTGCGGGCGGGCGGGGCGGCGTCACTCGTCCAGATCGGGCAGCTGCGCCGGGCTGGGGCAGATCCGTTCGCCGTGCTGGTCGAAGACGAACAGGTGGGCGATGTCGACCAGGAGCGGCACCTGCATGCCGTGCCGGAGGCGGATGTCCGGAGTGGTGCGGACGACGAGGTCACCGGGCAGCCGGGGCCCTGCGGGGGCGGGGTCCGGCTGCGTCCGGGTCCGGTCCCCCGCGCCGTCGCGCCCGGGCCCCGCACCGCCGGCCCGCGCCAGAAGCCGGTCCAGGACCCTGCCACCGCCCTCGCGGCGGCGGCGCCGGGGCGGGCGGCCGGGACGCGGACCCGGGGCCTCCAGTTCGGGGACCAGGGCGGGGCGGGACCCGGTGTCGAAGTGGACCAGGGCCTCATGGCCCTGGAACTCCACGTGCTCCACCAGACCCGTGAGCACCGACTCCCCGGGACGGGCGGCGACGCCCGACGGAGACCGGGCCGGTCCGCGCGGAGCCGGTCCCGGTCCACGGGGGGCCGCGCCCGGTCCACACGCCCCCGTGAAGCCGGGGGCTATCCGGACGGCCTCGGAGCGCAGGCCCACGATGACCTCGCGCCCCTGCTGCACGCGCAGCAACCGGTGGTCCAGGCAGAGGGGTTCGGGCAGCCGCAGGAACTGCTTGCCCAGACTGATGGTCATCGCGCCGTCGAGCGGCGCGCGGACCACCCCGCGCAGCAGGTTGATGCGCGGGGTGCCGATGAACGCGGCGACGAAGATGTTGCTCGGCAGCGAGTACACCGCGCGGGGGCTGCCGACCTGCTGCAGGACCCCGCCGCGCAGCACGGCGACCCGGTCGCCGAGGGACATGGCCTCGGCCTGGTCGTGGGTGACGTAGACGGTGGTGACGCCCAGGTCCCGGGTGAGCTGCGAGATCTCGGCGCGCAGCCGGCTGCGCAGCTTGGCGTCGAGGTTGGACAGCGGCTCGTCCATCAGGAAGGCGGAGGGGTGACGGGCGATGGCCCGGCCCATGGCGACCCTCTGGCGTTCGCCGCCGGACAGCTGGGCGGGGAAGCGGTCGAGGAGGTCCTCGATGCCCAGCATGCGGGCGGTGGCGTCCACCCTGGCCCGGTGGTCGACGCCGGGGGCCTCGATGCGCAGGGGGAAGCCGATGTTGCCGCGGCCGGTCATGCTCGGGTAGAGGGCGAAGTTCTGGAACACCATCGCCATGTCCCGGCCGGACGGCGGCAGGTCGTTGCCGTACTCGCCGTCGAGGAACAGCAGGCCTTCGTCGATCTCCTCCAGGCCGGCGATCATCCGGAGCACGGTGGACTTGCCGCAGCCGGAGGGGCCGAGCAGGACGAGGAACTCGCCGGGCGCGATGTCCAGCGACAGCCGGTCCACCACGCGGACACCGCGGGTGTAGGCCTTGCTCACGTCGTGCAGGGAGATGGCGCGTGTCATGAGGGGTGCCCCCGGGGGCTCGTCAGGGCGCTGGTGCTCCGCGGTCGGACGCCTCGTGCGGGCCGTACGAGGCCGGACGGGACCGTATGGGACCGTACGGGGCCGCATGAGACGTATGAGTCACGGAAGCTAACGGAATGTACGCGGCAGAGGGAAGACGCGGGGCGGGATCGGGCGTCACCGTCCACCAGGTGAGAAAGCGGACGAACTTGTTCGGACCCGTCCGGCCCGGTCCGGCGTCCGTCCGGCCAGGACAGGAACCTCACCGCCCGCCTCCGCGCCGCCCGCCTCCGCGCCGCCCGCCGCCCGCCGCCCGCCGCCCGGCAGCATCCTGCCCGAATCCGAACCGGCAGACCCCGTACCGACCGGCCCCGTACGGACGAACCGAACTCCCCCGGCCGCGTACCGGTGTGCGTCTCCTCCCTGCGCAGCGGCCTCTGTGCGGGGGTCGGCCGGTCAGTTCGTGGTGCGGTGGGCCGGGCGGGGCGGGGCGGGCTCCCCGGGCCGGGACGGCGCGTCGGTGGGAGGCGTTCCCCCCGGCGCCGGCGGGCCGGTGTCCTCGGCGGGCCCGGACGGCGCCCGCAGCGCCACCCCCGCGGAGACGAACAACAGCGCGCCGAGCATGACGAACGGGGCCGCCACACCCGCCACCCCGGCGATCAGGCCCGCCCCGGCGGGCGCGGCGACCTGGCCGAGACGGTTACCGGTCAGGCGGAGGGCGAGGGCGGTGGAGCGGGCGCCGGCGGGGGCGGCCTGGACCACGGTCGTCATGGAGAGCGGCTGGCCGACGCCCAGGCAGAAGCCGAGCACCGTCAGCATCAGCGCCAGGGTCCACACGGGCACCGGCAGGGCGATGCCCGCGCAGAGCAGTGCCGCCAGGAGACAGGTCACCGTCAGCAGGACGGTGCGGCCGACGAGCCGCAGCAGCGGGGTGAGGACCAGCCGGCAGGCGATGGTGGCCGCGGCCCGCAGGCTGAGCAGCAGCCCGATGACGGACGGGGCGACGCCCCGCTGCTCGCCGACCACCGGGAGGTAGGCGGTGAGGATGTCGGTGGCGGACAGGACGGCCAGGCTGACGAAGATGCCCGCGGGGACGCCCCGGGCCCGCAGGATGCGCCCGACCGGGATACGCGTACCCGGTGCCGCGCGGGAGCCGGGCGGCACCGGGCGTTCTGTGCGCCACAGCGAGGTGAGTGCCACTGCCGCCCCCGCGCCCGCCGCCAGCAGGGCGAGGGCACTGCCCGCGGCCCTGTCGGCGCCGCCTACGAGCGCGCCCGCGGCGATCGGGCCGACCAGTTGCCCGAGGGACGCGCCGATGGTGAAGTGGCCGAAGTTGCGGTCCTGTTCGTGCGGCGCGGACTGGCGGGCGACGAGTGACTGGGCACCGATGACGAAGCAGAGGTGACCGAGCCCCATCACCCCGCTCCACAGGGCCATCGCCCACAGGGAGCCGGCGAGCCCGCTCAGTGCGCAGCCGCCGGAGATGAGGACCACGCCGACGGGCAGCAGGGGGGCGCAGCGGCCGCGGTCGGTGCGCCGGCCCAGCGGTACGGCGGCGAACAGCGGCAGCAGCGCGTAGACGCCGGCGATCACACCGATCGCCCGCTCGTCCGCGCCCAGCGCGAGCGCCCGGTAGGAGACGGCGGGCCGGGCCATCGACACGGCCCCCTGCGCGAAGGTGAAGGCGATGACGAGGCGGAGCAGCCAGCCGCGGTTCCCACCGGGCGCCATGATCGGGTCCTCTCTCGAACCGGTCCTGCGTCTCAGATGATGCCGAACAGGATTCCGGCGCCGAGGATCAGCAGGCAGATCAGGGCCGCCCACTTCACCACGAACCGTGTGTGGTCGCCGAACTCGACCTTCGCCATGCCGACCAGGACGTAGACCGCGGGGACGAGCGGGCTCGACATGTGCAGGGGCTGGCCGACGAGGGAGGCGCGGGCCATCTCCAGCGGGGAGACGCCGTGGGCCGCGCCGGCCTCGGCGAGGACGGGCAGAACGCCGAAGTAGAAGCCGTCGTTGGACATGAAGTAGGTGAGGGGCAGGCTCAGCAGTCCGGTGACGAGCGCCATGTGCGGGCCCATGCCCTCGGGGACGGTGTCGACCAGCCAGGTGGCCATGCTGTCGACCATGCCGGTGCCCTGGAGGACACCGGTGAAGACGGCGGCGGCGAAGACCATGCCCGACACGTTCAGGACGTTGTCGGCGTGGGCCGCGATCCGGGCCTTCTGGTCGGGGATGTGCGGGAAGTTGACGGTGAGGGCGAGCGCGGCGGCGAGCAGGAACAGCACCGGAATCGGCAGCAGCTGCATGATCATGGCGGTGAGCAGGCACACCGTGAGCAGCGCGTTGAACCAGTACAGCTTGGGCCGCAGGGTGGGGCGGTCGGGGTCCAGGCCGCGGAAGTCGTCGGCTTCGTCGCCGAAGTCGTCGCGCCCGTCGGTGTCCGTGCCGGCGCCCGAACCACCGGCGGGGAGAGCACCTTCGCCCGAACCGGACCCGGACCCGGACCGGGTGCCGGTGCCGGCACCGACCAGCGCGGTCTCGGGCTCCCGCACCTCGGCGCCCGCCCCGGCCCCCGCGTCGGCGTCGGCCGGCTCCGTCACCAGGGCCTCGTCCAGGGTCAGCACACCCAGCCGCCGGCGTTCGCGCAGACCGAGCACGTACGCGAGCACGAAGACGCCCAGCAGTCCGGTCAGCAGCGCGGGGATCATCGGTACGAAGATGTCGCCGGCGTCGAGCTTCAGCGCGGTCGCGGCACGGGCCGTGGGGCCGCCCCAGGGGACGGTGTTCATCACGCCGTTGGCCATCGCGGCGACACCGGTCATGACGACGAGGCTCATCTTCAGGCGCTTGTACAAGGGGTACATCGCCGAGACGGTGATCATGAAGGTGGTCGAGCCGTCGCCGTCCAGCGACACGATCGCGGCGAGCAGCGCGGTACCGACGACGACCCGCATCGGGTCGGCCCTGCAGAACCTGAGGATGCCCCGGACGATCGGATCGAAGAGACCGACGTCGATCATCACACCGAAGTAGACGATCGCGAACATGAGCATCGCCGCGGTCGGGGCGAGGGTGGACACGCCGTCGATGACGTAGTCACCGAGGTGGGCGCCCTTGCCGACGAACACGCAGAACAGTGCGGGGATCAGTACGAGCGCCGCGATCGGCGACATCTTCTTCAGCATGATCAGGACCAGGAAGGTCGCGATCATGGCGAAGCCGAGGATGGTCAGCATGGAGTGGATTACCTAACGTTCGCCCTTGAACATCCCACCAGGGCCGGCGGTGCGACGACGTTAGGTCCCGCTCAGCAGTGTTAACAAGACGTTGACGCGCGAGCAATAAGCGCAAAACACCAGGTCACAGCTTTGCTCAGGTCAGCGCGGTGGCAGCGCGGGGTACTTTTCGGTCACGGGGCGGTCATGGAGCGATCGCGGGGGCGGTCCCGGGGGCTTCCCCCGGCGCGATCTCGACGGGCACCCCGTTGAGCACGGCGTTGCCCGACAGCGGGTCGAGGAGGCTGCCGTCGAGCAGCTGGTTGACGTTGACGCCGGGGTCGGCCGCGGCGTGCCGCAGCCGGGTGCCGGGCCGGTCGTGGCCCCAGCCGTGCGGCAGACTCACCACGCCCCGGCGCAGCCCGTCGGTCAGTTCGGCGGGTGCGGTCACCTCTCCCCCGGCGCCCCGGACGCGCACCGGATGCCCGTCCTGGATGCCGAGGCGTTCGGCGTCGTCGGGATGGATCTGCAGGGTGCACCGGTTGGTGCCGCCGGTGAGGGCGGGCACGTTGTGCATCCAGCTGTTGTTGGAGCGCAGATGGCGGCGGCCGACGAGGACGAAGCCGTCGGGGCGTGCGTCGAGGGCGGCACGCAGCCGGGGAAGGTCGGCGGCGATCGGTTCCGGCAGCAGTTCCACCCGGCCGCTGCGGGTCTTCAGGGGCTGCGGCAGACGGGGGCGCAGGGGCCCGAGGTCGATGCCGTGCGGGTGGGCGAGCAGCCGGTCGAGGGTGAGGCCGTCCGAGTCGGCGCCGAAGCCGTCGCCGTAGGGGCCGAGGCGGAGCATCATGTCCAGCCGCCGCTCGGGGCCGTTGTGGCCGGTGAGCAGCCCGGCGAGTTCCTTCGGGTCACGGCCGTGGACCGGGGAGTGCGGGTCGTCCACCGCCCTGCCGAGGGTCTGGTCGACGACCAGCCGGTCGACGTCCTCCGGGTCGGCGCCGTGGTTGCCGGTGGCGGCGAGGACGAGCCGGGCCAGGATCTCCGTCTCCGCCATGCGGCCGGGCTCGAGCGGGAGCGCGGGGCGGGTGTAGCGGACCTGGTTGCGTACGGCGAGGGTGTTGAAGGCGAAGTCGTGGTGCGGGCTCTGCGCGGGCGGGGGCGGCGGCAGGACGACGTGGGCGTGGCGCGAGGTCTCGTTGAGGTACGGGTCGACGCTGACCATGAAGTCGAGGGAGCCGAGGGCCTTGTCGAGACGGTCGCCGTCGGGCGCGGAGAGGACCGGGTTGGCGGCGACGACGACGAGGGCGCGCAGCGGTTCGCCCGCGTCGGTGGCGGTGTCGATCTCTTCGGCGAGGGCGGAGAGCGGCAGTTCGCCCTTGGCCTCGGGGTGCCGGCTCACCCGGGAGTGCCAGCGTCCGAGGGCGAAGCCGCGGCCGGGTCCGGCGGGGCGCGGGGTCTTGTCGGTGGCGGCGCGGGGGAAGAGGGCGCCGCCGGGCCGGTCGAGGTTGCCGGTGAGGATGTTGAGGACGTCGACGAGCCAGCTGGCCAGGGTGCCGTGCGGGACGGTGCAGCTGCCGATGCGGCCGTAGACGGCGGCGGTGGAGGCGGCGGCGAGTTCACGGGCGAGGGTGCGGATGGTGTCCGCGTCGACGTCGCAGGCCGGGGCGACCGCTTCGGGGGTGAAGTCCTGCACGGCGTCGGCGAGTTCGGCGACGCCGTGCACATGGGGAGCGCAGTCCCCCAGGTCGACGAGGTGCTCTTCGACGAGCACGGACGCCATCGCCGCGAGCAGCAGGGCGTCGGTGCCGGGCCGGACGGCGATGTGCCGGTCGGCGAGGCGGGCGGTGCGGGTGCGGCGCGGGTCGACGACGGTGAGGGTGCCGCCGCGGGCCCTCAGCGCCCGGAGGCGGCCGGGGAAGTCGGGTGCCGTGCACAGGCTCCCGTTGGATTCCAGGGGGTTGGCGCCGATCAGCAGCAGGTGGTCGGTGCGGTCCAGGTCGGGTACGGGGATCGCGTTGGCGTCGCCGAAGAGGAGTCCGCTGGACACGTGCTTGGGCATCTGGTCGACGGTGGAGGCGGTGAACAGGCTGCGGGTGCCGAGCCCGCCGACCAGGAGGGGCGGGTAGAGGGCACCCGCCATGGTGTGCACGTTGGGGTTGCCGAGGACGACCCCGACGGCGTGTGGACCGTGGCGTTCGACGACGGGCCGGATGCCGGCGGCGACGGCGTCGAACGCCTCCTCCCAACTGGCCTCGCGCAACACGCCGTCGACCCGGACGAGCGGGCCGCGCAGTCGGTCGGGGTCGGCGTCGACGGCGGGGAAGGAGGCGCCCTTGGGGCAGATGAACCCCTTGCTGAAGACGTCGTCGCGGTCACCCCGGGCGCCGGTGACCCTGCCCTCGTCGAGGGTGAGGGTCAGGCCACAGGTGGCCTCGCACAGAGGGCAGATACGAAGAGCGGTGCGGGACATGGGACCTCCCGGGTACGGCGGCGGTGACGCACGGACAGGCAGGCGGGCAGAGAGACGGGCCCGCAGACAGACGGGCGGACAGGCGGACGGGCGGACAGGCGGACAGGCGGACAGGCCAGGAGACGGCCGGACGGGCAACCCGAGCATACCGACCGGTATGCACGTGGGGGAGCCCTTTGCCGGTGCCGTTTGCAGGCACCCCTCGTCGGGGCCCCGATCAGTCCAGTACACGTGCCAGATGGGCACGCAGCATCTCCCGCGGTTCGGCGATGATCTTCCCGTCTCCCTCGGGGGCCATCCGGAAGGCCAGGTGGACGAGGGCGTCGGCGGTCTCGACGGCGCCGAGGAAGCCGCGGCGCAGTCCGTCGCCCGGCTCGCGGTCCAGGTAGCCGGACAGCAGGTCGGCGAGACGGTCGGCGACGCGGTGGTCGGGTTCGGCCCTGCGGGTTCCGACGGGGATCTGGTTGCCGAGGTCGACCAGGGAGAAGCCGGGCACGGTGCGCTTCATGTCCAGGTACCCGTCGAGCACGACGTCCACGGCCTGCCGCCGTCCCGGGGGCGCCGATGGCCGTCTTCGGACGTTCGGTCACCCGGCGCGTGAAGCGCTCCAGGGTGCGCCGGGCCGGCGCACCGGCCATTTCGCGCTTGTTGCCGAAGAAGCGGTGGACGGAGCCGATGGGCACACCGGCGCGCTGCGCGACGGCGCGGGTGCTCAGGGCGTCGTGGCCGACCTCGTCCAGGAGCGCGGCGCAGGCGCCCAGGCTCCGGCCAGTCGTTCGGTGCTGCGACGCTGCACGGGCGCGCGGCGGAGGGAGGTCGCGGAGGGCACGTGCACGGGCACGTGCTTCATGATGCTCCCGGATCCCGGCCGGGTGAACCCCGGCGCCCGGCTCGCTCTGCCGCGGTCGGGTCCGCGATGGGGCCGGTGGCCGGGTTCGCGGTCGGGCTCGCTTCCGAGACCGTGATGTCGGCCGTGCTCTCCACCGGCTCTCCACGCACGGCCCACACCGAGTCGTCGTCCGCGTGGAGACGGACGGTGACCTGGTGCGTGCCCCGCCGGACGGTGTGCGGGGAGAGGTGGTGGCCGGGGGTGCGCAGCAGGGCGACGGGGCGGTCGTTCACGTAGAGGTGCGCGAGGCCGCGGCCGGGCACCGCGCGGCGGGCGGTGCCGTCGGGCGAGAAGCGGAAGTTGCGTACGCTCAGCCGCACGTCCCAGCCGCCGTCGGTGTCGGGCGTGACCTCGACGCCGACCTCGGGGGCATCCTTCTCGTCCACCTCGCGGTAGGGCCGGCCCTCGTCGTCCCGCTCCTCCAGGAGCCTGCCGACCGGCGACGGCGCCCCCGCGCCCCGTTCCTGTTCCTGTTCCTGGGCAGCGCGCGAGCCGCAGCCCGCGGATCCGGCCAGCAGGACGCCACAGACCGCGAGCACGGTGACCAGCCTCCCCGTCCACGCCATGCGGGGGAGCGTAGAACAGGCGTCCGGTCGCGCGGATCCCCCTGGAGTCGGGTTCCGCATCCTCCGTCGAGAGGAGGGACGGAGTCCTGAGGGAGGAGACCGCGTGGCCCTCTTGCGCCGGAGAAACCGCAATCCTACGGTGACACATAGGAATCGCACGCAAGGGAGCAGCGAAAATGAGCGGGGACGCGCGCAAGGCCGCCGAGGGACTCGGCCACCTCTCCGGTTTCGGCAACGAGCACAGCTCCGAGGCGGTCCCGGGCGCCCTGCCCGAGGGGCGCAACTCGCCGCAGCGCGCGCCACTCGGGCTGTACGCGGAACAGCTGAGCGGTACGGCGTTCACCGAGCCGCGGGCCCACAACCGCCGCTCGTGGCTGTACCGGATCCGCCCGTCGGCCGCGCACCCGGCGTTCACCCGCACGGGCAACGGGGCGATCCGCAGCGCACCCTTCAACCAGACGGTGCCCGACCCCAACCGACTGCGCTGGAGCCCGCTGCCCGCACCGGACGAGGGCACGGACTTCCTGGCCGGCCTGTGGACGCTGGGCGGCAACGGCGACGTCACCCAGCGCACCGGCATGGCGGTGCACCTTTACCACGCGAACGCGTCGATGGACCGGGTGTTCAGCGATGCCGACGGTGAGCTGCTGATCGTCCCGGAGCAGGGCGGGCTGCTGCTGCGGACCGAGTTCGGGCTGCTGCAGGTGGAGCCGGGACACATCGCGCTGATTCCCCGTGGGGTGCGCTTCCGTGTGGAGCTTCTGGACCATGTGGCCCGCGGCTATGTGTGCGAGAACTACGGCGCCGCCTTCCGGCTCCCCGACCTCGGCCCGATCGGCGCCAACGGGCTGGCGAACGCCCGGGACTTCCGGGCGCCCGTCGCCGCGTACGAGGACGTCGAGGGCCCGGTGGAAGTGGTCAACAAGTTCTGCGGCAACCTCTGGTCGGCCACCTACGGCCACTCCCCGCTGGATGTCGTCGCCTGGCACGGCAACTATGTGCCGTACACCTACGATCTGCGCCGTTTCAATGTGATGGGCACCATTTCCTACGACCATCCGGACCCGTCGGTCTTCACCGTGCTGACGGCGCCGAGCGATACGCCGGGACTGGCGGGGGTGGACTTCGTGGTGTTCGCGCCGCGCTGGCTGGTGGGCGAGGACACCTTCCGGCCGCCGTACTTCCACCGGAACGTGATGAGCGAGTACATGGGGCTGATCGAGGGCGCCTACGACGCGAAGGCGGAGGGGTTCGTGCCGGGCGGCGGCTCGCTGCACACCATGATGTCGGCGCACGGACCGGACCGGGAGACGTTCGAGAGGGCGAGCGCCGCCGAGTTGCGCCCGCAGAAGATCGACGACGGTCTCGCGTTCATGTTCGAGACACGCTGGCCGGTGTCCCTGACGCCGCAGGCGGCACGCGCGGAGCACCTGCAACAGCGCTACGACGATGTGTGGCAGGGCCTCGAACGCCACTTCCGCACGCTGTAGCCGGGTGGTCCGGGTGGTCCCCGCAGTCCGGTTCGGCGCCGGGGTGTCACAGCCGATGCCGGCACGCCCCTGCACCTCACATTGCACTGAACGTTCCCGACCGGTACGGATAAGCCCGTGACCTCCTTCGCGCCGGATTCGATCGTCCTGAACCGCAAGTTGCCGCTCTGGTACCAGGTGTCGCAGTCGCTGCGTGCCTCGATCCTCGGCCGCTCGCCCCGGGATCCACTGCGCCTGCCCACCGAGGAACAGCTGGCGGGGCACTACGGGGTGAGCGTGCTGACCATGCGGCAGGCGCTGAAGGAGCTGGAGGACGAAGGGCTGATCACCCGCCACCGCCGGCGCGGCACGTTCATCGAGCCCGATGCCCGCAGGGGCGCCCCGGTGCGGCTGCTGGGCTCGGTGGACGCGATCGTGGCCCAGCAGTCCGGTATGACGACCGAACTGCTGGAGCACGGCACCGCGCCGGTGCCGGCCGAACTCGCCGAGTACTTCCCCGGACTGACGGAGGCGGCGGCCTACCACCGGCTGCGCAGCGACGAGAAGACCGGCGAGCCGACCAATCACGCGCGCAACTACGTCCGTCCGGAACTCGCCGCCCGGATCGACCTGGAGGATCTGCGGCGCTGGCCGATGACCAAGGTGCTGCGGGACGCCGTCGGGGTGGACATCAGCCGCATCACGGACACCGTTCAGGCGCGGCTGGCGGATCCGGAGACCGCCCGGCTCCTCCAGGTCCCGCTGCTCAGCCCGATCCTGCACTACACCGGCATCACCTACGACACCGACGGCAGCCCCCTGGACGTGGCCGTGATCAACTACCGGGGCGACCGCTTCTCCTTCACCGTGACCCTGGAAGCCACCTGATCCCACCCGCCCGTCAGGTCGTACGATGCCCAGCGTGACGCACGACGACGCTCCGCTGCTGGCGGACCTCATGCCGTGGTCCGTCGCACCGCCGCGGCTCGGCCGGGGGTGGCCGGCGGCACCCGATCCGGCGGCTCTGAAAGCCCGCTGGGACGCCTTGATGAAGACGGCGGGACCGGACAGGGAGGCCCTGTTCCAGCCGACCCGCTCGCGGACGGGGCGCACGGCGGTCGGCCGGCTTCCGGGCAGGCCGGGGCCGGGCGGGACGGAGCGGCTGGAGCGTGCCTCGGGCCCCTGCCCGGAGCCGGTTCGCGTGCTGCGCGCCCCCTTCGACGAGCAGTGGCTGATTCCCGACCAGCGGCTGATCGACGCGGCCCGCCCGGAGCTGTGGCGGGTGGCGGACGAGCGGCAGGTCTTCGTCGTCGAGGCCGCGACCGCCACGGGACGCGGGGTCCGTACCCGGGGCGAACGCGCGCGGGGCGCCGTCGGCACCGACGGCCCCGGTGGCGTCCCCGGTCCGCCGCTGCTCGCCACGTCCCTGCTGCCGGTGTTCCGTCCCGGCCGGGTCCGTCCGCTGTACCGCCGGCCCGGGGGCGCGGAGCCGAACCTGGCCCCGGGCCTGTCCGGGCACCTCACGGCGCGCCTCGGCCGGGAGGCACCGGCCGTCGACGTCCTCGCCTGGACGGTGGCCGTGGTGCGGCCCGGCCCCGGAGGGCTCACGGTGCCGCTCACCGGGGACGCCGGCATGTGGGACGCGGGTGTGGAGGTGGGGCGCCGGATGCTGTGGCTGATGCGGCGCGACGGGGAGCGCCCCCGGCTCCCGGGCGGACGCCGCCCCTACGTCCGCGCTCCGCTCCCCGCCCGCCCGCCGGCCGTCCGGTACGACCGTGCCGAGGAGGCCCTGTGCTTCGACGAGGGCCGCATCTCGCCGGTGCCGCCGGCGGCCTGGGACTTCGAGGCGGCCGGGGCCCGGGTGCTGGAGCGGTGGTGCGCGGCCCGCACGGAGGAGGCCGAGCCGGGGACGCTGGAGGCGATCCGGCCGGCCGGCTGGTCGCAGACCTGGACGTCGGAACTCCTGGAGCTGATCACGGTCCTCGCCCTGCTCGCCGAACTGCGCCCGCGGCAGGCCGCGCTGACGGACGGTGCGACGGCCGATCCGGTCACCCCGGCGGAGCTGCGGCGGGCGGGCGTGCTCCCCGTACCTCGTCCGGCGCGCGGGCCCGCCTCGGTGCTGGACGCGCGTGAGGAGGGTCCGGAGGGCCAGCTCGCGCTGATCTGACACGGCACCCCGGAGACCCGGACCGGGCCCGCTCCCTGCCGGTTCCCCCATCGGCTCCGGCCCGCCGGCCCTCGTCAGTGACCGGCGCTGAAGCCGTCGAGCACCCGTCCGAGGTTCCGCTCGAACATCTCATCCGCGTCGGCCGCCCCTGCGCCCTCCGCAAACACCGCCGCCGGCCGCGGATAGTCACCGCTCGCGATCCGGCCGCTCGGATAGGCGATCCGTACCACGTTCTCCCGCTCCTGCGACCAGGGCAGCGAGCGGGCCCGTTCGGCAGTGGCCAGTTCGTTGGTGACGAACATCGTCACGCCGGCGTTCACCATCGCGGCCAGTTCCGTCTTCGTACTGTAGGAGACCTCGAGCGGGTCGAGGCGGGCCGGGCAGTGCTCCACGTGGCGCAGGGTGTTGGGGCTGAAGCCGTAGACCGGTGACATCAGGCCGGGCATCCAGGGGTGGCGGTGCGTCAGGGCGCTGGTCTGGGTCCTTCCTGGTCCCCGGGATGCCGGCGGCGACCGCGGCGGGCGGGGTGATGACCGGCATGTTCCAGTCGGCACAGGACGTCCACCGCGGGGTGACGGACCGGTTCCGCACGCTGCCGATGAGCAGGGCGGCCGTGCCGCTGGGGCAGGCGGTGGCGGACGTGGTGGCGACGGCCGCCGGGGCGGTGCTGTTCCTGCTGGTGGGGCTCGCCGCGGGCTGGAGGGTGGAGGGCGGCGCGCTGGAAGCGGTGTACGCCTTCGCCCTGTTGATGCTGTCCGGTTCGCCTGCGTGTGGATCGGGATCTTCCTCGGCCTGCTCACCCGGAACGAGGAGGCGGCCGGCCGACTGGGCGGCGCGACGTTCCTGCTGCCGTTGCTGTCCAGCGCGTACATCCCGACCGAGGGGCTGCCGGGCCGGCTGCGCACGGTCGCGGAGTGGAATCCGATCAGCGCGGTGGCGACAGCGCTGCGGGACCTCCTCGGCAACGCTCCCGTGCCGGAAGGGGCGGCCTGGCCCATGGCGCACCCGGTCACGGGGTCGCCGGCCTGGTGCGCGGTGCTGCTCGCGGCGTTCGTCCCGCTCGCGGTACGGCAGTACGCACGCGGGAGGCCGTGAGGCTCACGCCGCACGGGAGCCCGTGGGGCTCACGAACACAGGCCTGGGCGGCAGGAGCCGTCGCCGGGGAACGACAGGGTCCGGGGCCTGGGCGGAAGGAGCCCGCACACCCCCGGACCACTGCCGAGTGGATCGGGAGCGCCGGGAGGAACGTGACCGGAAACGAGGTACCGAGAGGGTTACGGAGGAGGACGACATGCCTGTGCCGGAGCGCACCGGTGGGCGGCGCCGCGCGCCGTGGGGTGACGGCGGCGCGCACGGTGTGCCACGCCGGACGGTGGGCCCGTCCGGACGCGGGGCTAGCGGCTGCCGAAGAGGGAGCGGCGCAGCCTGCGCAGGGGGGCGAAGAGCGAGACACGGCTCGTCCGCGCCCGTGAGCCCTTGACTCCGCGGTCGTGCCGGTCACGCGCGGTCAGCTCGCGCATCAGCGACGTCGCCTCGGCCGCCTCCCGCTGCGGGACGGCGGGTCCCGCCAGCACCGAGAGGTGGCGGTCCAGGCGCGTACTGGTCGCGCTGCTCCCGCAGGTGATCGCGGGGACCCTGGCCCTGCCGCGCATCGTTATCTGATCCATGTCACTCCCCACCCGTACGAGTCCGCCCGGCCCCGGGCAGGGTAACCCTATCGCCCCGTCCGGGCACTCGCGTATCTCGGTCACAGGATTCACCTTCCCCGTAAGGAGGTTGACGAACACGTGACGATTACTCTCCGAATCCAACCGTTTTCAGGGCGAGTTGAACAATCGGCTGCGTGGTGGGCTGCGGTGACCCTCCGTCCGGCTCGACGGTTACGGCGAGTGACGTCGCGGAGGTGTCGAGGCCGGAGGTGACGAGGGGTGTGTCGCTCTCGAAGAGCCCGAGGGAACGCGGTTGTGCGCCGGGGCGCATGAGCCAGAGCTGACGCACACGTCCGTTCGGCGGGTTGCCGTATCCGCCGAGGGTGACGACGGCGCTCCGCTCCGATGCGGAAGCGATCACTCCGATCGTGCCGCCCCGCGCGTCGCGGCCGCTGTTCGCAAGGGCGTCGGGAGCGGCGAGAACGTGGGCGATCTCACGTGCCCGGTCCCGTTCGGCGGTCAGTTGGTCCTGCGTCCGGTTCGCCTGGACGGCGAACAGCGCGGCGACGACGAGGGCAGCGGCGGCGGTGACCGTCGCGAAGGGCACGAACAACGGCATCCGGTGCCGCCTGCCGGCCTGCGGCACCGGCCCGGTCCCCCATACGTGGGGCGGGAGTTGCGGTGCACGCGCGCGCGTCCGCTCCGGGGGCCCGGAGACGGGTGCGGGAGCGGGGGCGGGGTCCTGCGGGGTGGTCCGTACGGCGGCCATGACCCGGTCGCGCAGGGCGGGTGGCGCGGGGGCGGCCGTGGACCAGGCGAGGCGGACGGCGTCCTCGGCGAGGACGCGTACCTCGGCGGCACAGCGTCGGCAGGTCGTCAGGTGCCTCTCGAAGCGGACGCGTTCGGCGGGCTCGAGTGCGTCGAGCGCGTAGGGGGCGGCCAGCGAGTGGAGATCTCCGCGGTCCCCGCGGCCGAGCAGCCGGTCCAGGAAGCTCATGCGGCACCTCCCAGGCAGTCGCGCAGTCGGGTCAGGCCGTCGCGCATGCGTGTCTTGACCGTACCGAGTGGCAGGGAGAGCCGTTCGGCGACCTCGCGGTAGGTGTAGCCGTCGTAGTAGGCGAGGGTGACCGACTGCCGCTGCAACGCGGTGAGCCGGTCCAGGCAGCGGCGCACCCACTCGCGTTCGAGGCCGGCCTCGACCTCCTCCGCGACCTGGTCGAACGCGGGCCCGCTGCCGCGCCGGGCGGCTTCGCGCTGCTCGCGCTCGCCGGCCGCGCGGGCGCTGCGCACCCGGTCGACGGCCCGGCGGTGGGCGAGGGTGAGCACCCAGGACAGCGCGCTGCCCCGCCCCGGGTCGAAGCGGGCGGCGGAGCGCCAGAGTTCGAGCAGCACCTCCTGCACCACCTCCTCCGACTGGGCGGGGTCGCGCACCACCCTTCGTACCAGCCCGTACACCGGCCCGGACACCAGTCCGTACAGCGCCTCGAATGCCTTCTGGTCGCCTCCTGCCACCCGCACCAGAAGCTCGTCCGCCTCCAACGCGCACCCCCCTCTCCCGGCCCCTTCGGGCCACCCGGTCGCACGAGGCCTTCGCAGCGAGCGCGCCTCCGGAGGGGGATACGGATCGGCGGACCGAAAACGCGGGTCGAACAGCGAAAAATGTTACGGGCGTTCGGGGGCGGCGGACCCGTCGAAAAGTTTTCCTTCTCGACCAATCCGGTCCGGGCCCGGCTCCGAATCCCGGTGCGTCAGGCAAGTTGGCACTGAGGACGGACGGCATGACACCTAACTCCAGGACCGGCGCGGGACGCAGGAGCCTCGCGACCCTGATCTGTGGCGCGCTGGCCGCCGGTGGGCTCGCCGCCGCCGGCACGGCAGCACTGGAACCGGGGGCGGCCTCCGCCTCCAGTCACCGGGAGGCCCCGCTGATCTCGGGCACCCCGCAGTACGACAACACCGACCTGTACGCGTTCGTCAGCCCCGACAAGCCGGACACGACGACGATCATCGCGAACTGGATACCGTTCGAGGAGCCGGCCGGCGGACCGAACTTCTTCACGTTCGCCGAGGACGCGCAGTACGACCTCCACATCGACACCAACGGCGACGCGCAGGGCGAGCTGCTGTTCCGCTACACCTTCCGGACGCACACGAAGAACGAGAAGACGTTCCTCTACAACACGGGCCCGGTCACCAGCCTGGACGACCCGGACCTCAACATCACCCAGACCTACGACATCGAGCTGCTCAAGCTGAAGGACCAGCATCTGGTGTCCCGTACGAAGATCGCGGACGACGTCCCGGTGGCGCCGTCGAACGTCGGCAAGGCGTCCATGCCGGACTACGACACGCTCCGCAAGCAGGCCGTGCACGAACTGGCGGGCGGCGCCACGACGTTCGCCGGGCAGGCCGACGACCCGTTCTTCCTGGACCTGCGCGTCTTCGACCTGCTGTACGGCGGGAACCTCTCCGAGGTCGGCAACGACACCCTCAAGGGGTACAACGTCAACTCGCTGGCCCTCCAGGTGCCGACGGACATGATCGCCGAGTCGGCGGACCAGCCGGTCGTCGGCATCTGGTCCACGACCCGGCGCAAGAACGCCAAGGGGCAGTTCGCCCAGGTGTCGCGGCTGGGCAACCCGCTGGTGAACGAGGTCGTCAACCCGCTGGAGGACAAGGACACGTTCAACGCGTCCGCGCCGTGGGACGACGCGCAGTTCCTCGAGAACGTCACTCACCCCGAGCTGCCGAAGCTCATCGAGGCGATCTACAAGATCGAGGCACCCGCCGAGCCGCGCGACGACCTCGTCGACGTCTTCCTCAAGGGCGTCGAGGGGCTCAACCAGCCGCCGCACGTGACGCCGTCGGAGATGCTGCGCCTCAACACGTCGATCGAGCCGGCGGCCGAACCGAAGCGGCTCGGTGTGCTGGACGGCGACAACGCGGGCTTCCCCAACGGGCGCCGGCTGACGGACGACGTGATCGACGCGGCGCTCCAGGTCGTCGAGGGCGAGCTGGTCGGCGCGGCGAACGACCTCGGTGACGCGGTCGACGCCAACGACAAGGAGTTCGGCGCCTCGTTCCCGTATCTGGCCAACCCGACGGAGGGGTCGCGCGGCCCGCTCGCCGAGGGCGTGGACAGCGGCAACGACGTACGCAACCAGCTCGGTGACGCGCTGCGGCCGGCCGGGGCCCAGGGCTCCGACGACACCACCCTGATCGCCGCGTCCGCGGGTGCGGGAGCCTTCGGGATCCTGCTGATCGGCGGGGCCCTGATGTGGTGGCGCAGGATGCGCGGCCGGGCGTACTGAACCACCGCGCACGCCGGGGCGGGGCAGGGCGGGCCCGGGGCCGAGGTCTTCGGCCCCTCCCCTCCCCACCGGCAGGCGGGCCTTCCGGCCCGCCCCAGTGACAGGCGCGGCCCGTCCCCTCCATCCCCCGCGGCACGGGCCGCGCCGCCGATCCCCCGCACCGGGTGAGCAAGCGGACCAGCGAGTCAGCGAGCAACCGAGGAGAGGCATGCCTCCGCGTACGAACGACCACGCCCCGGAGAGCGGCCGGGACACCGGGCCGGCCGGGCTCACCGCCCCGCCGGACGCCGGGCCCGCACAACCGGGCACCGGGGACGAGCCCGACACCTCACCCGAGGACCAGGCGGGCACCGGGACCGGAATCAAGGCCAGGACCGGAACCGGAGCCAGGACCACGACCACGGTCGAGACCCGCCTCCAGGCCAAGAGCAAGGCCGAGGCCGGAACCGGAGCCGAGGCCAGAGCCAAGGCCGGAACCGGACCCAAGGCCGGAACCGGAGCCGAGGCCGGAGCCAAGGCCGGAACCGGACCCAAGGCCGGAACCGGAGCCAAGGCCGGACCCGGAGCCAAGGCCGGAACCGGAGCCAAGGCCGGAAC
>NZ_JBHXQZ010000079.1:0-36960 GCF_042717095.1 Streptomyces sp. NPDC058632
GGACGACGGTGGCGCGTACGACGAGGACCACCGCGACGGCGACCACCGCGACGCGCAGGACGCCGAGGACCCCCGGACCTTCCGTGACGCCCGCCGGGCCCGCAACGGCCGCGGCCTCCGCGACGTCCCGGACGCGGAGCCCCTGCCCCCGTACGGGCAGCAGGGCCCGAACGCGCCGTACGAACAGCAGCAGCCGCCGCCCGACCCGGACCAGAGCCTGTGGCTGCACGCCAGGGACCCTCAGTCCGTCGAGTACCACGGCGGCTACGACCCCACCTACGATCCCGCCGAGGACCCGCAGTACGCCGCGTGGGTGGCGGAGCAGGAGCGGGCCGACCAGTACCGCGGACAGTTCGAGGAGGCGCCCCCGGCGCAGGAGCCGTCCCCGGAGGAGACCGGCACCTTCCCCATCCCGGTCGGCCCCGGCCGCACCCGTGAACTGGGCGAGGGCGGCGGCACTCCGGAAACCCCGGCCCCGGTACCGGACGACGACGGCTACTACCAGGTCTTCAAGCAGTCGATAAGCGGCAGCGGCTACCCGACTCCGCGCGAGTTCGGCGACAACGTCCGGGCGACGTACGGCCACTCCCTGCTGGACGCCGAGGCCAAGCGCCTGGTCCTCGACTTCCAGAACCGCCACTCCGCCGAGCTGGAGGAAGACCACATCGCGTGACCCGCACCGCGCGGAGATACGCAGATACGCATACGTAGTACATACGAGGAGGGGGCGCCCGGCGAACACCGGGCGCCCCCTCCTCGTATGCGTCGATACGTCGCTCAGTCCCCGAGCAGCGCCCGCACCCGCTCCTGCCCCACCGCGAGCAGCAGGGTGGGCAGACGCGGACCCGTGTCCCGCCCGACCAGCAGGTGGTAGAGCAGCGCGAAGAACGACCGCTGGGCGGTCTTGATCTCCGCCGGCAGCTCCTTGGGCGTGGCGTCGGCGGGGAAGCCGGCCTGGACCTTGGGGACGCCGTAGACATGGTGGGTGAGCCCGTCCAGGGACCAGTGGTCGGCGAGTCCGTCCAGCAGCAGCCGCAGGGACCGGCGGCCCTCCTCGTCGAGGGACTTCAGCAGCGTCTCGTCCGGCTCCGTACGCACGATGGTGCGCTGGTCGGCCGGGACGTGGAGGGTGATCCACGCCTCGGCCTTGTCGTAGCGGGGCCGGGCCTCGTCGAGCGAGGCGAGCGGGTGGGCGGGGTCGAAGTCGCTGAGGATGCGCAGCGCCTGGTCCGTGTGCCCGCCGGTGATGTCGGCGACGGAGGCGAGCGTGCGGTACGGCAGCGGCCGGGGCGTCCTCGGCAGCGCGCCGCTCGCCGTGCCCACCGCGCGGGAGTGCGCGGCGACGTCGGCGGGCAGGGCGGTGCCGTCGGCGACCTTGGCGTCGAGCCGGTCCCACTCGTCGTAGAGGCGCTGGATCTCCTGGTCGAAGGCGACCTTGAAGGACTGGTTGGGGCGGCGGCGGGCGTACAGCCAGCGCAGCAGCTGGGGTTCCATGATCTTCAGCGCGTCGGCGGGCGTGGGCACGCCGCCGCGTGAGGACGACATCTTGGCCATGCCGCTGATGCCGACGAAGGCGTACATGGGACCGATGGGCTGCTTGCCGCCGAAGATGCCGACGATCTGCCCGCCGACCTGGAACGACGACCCGGGCGAGGAGTGGTCGACCCCGCTCGGCTCGAAGATCACGCCCTCGTACGCCCAGCGCATCGGCCAGTCGACCTTCCAGACCAGCTTGCCGCGGTTGAACTCGCTCAGCCGGACCGTCTCCGAGAAGCCGCAGGCGGTGCAGGCGTAGGTCAGCTCGGTGCTGTCGTCGTCGTAGACGGTGACGGTGGTGAGGTCCTTCTCGCAGTTGCCGCAGTACGGCTTGTACGGGAAGTAGCCGGCGGAGCCGGTGCTGCCGTCGTCCTCGGCGGCGGCACCGGAGCCCTCCGCCGCCTCCAGCTCGGCCTCGTCGACCGCCTTCTGCTGCTGCTTCTTCGCCGGGGCCTTCTTGGTGCGGTACTGGTCGAGGATCGCGTCGATGTCGCCGCGGTGCCTGATGGCGTGCAGGATCTGCTCACGGTAGGCGCCGGAGGTGTACTGCTCCGTCTGGCTGATGCCGTCGAACTCCACGCCCAGCTCGGCGAGCGAGGCGACCATGGCGGCCTTGAAGTGCTCGGCCCAGCTCGGGTACGGGGAGCCCTTGGGGGCCGGGACCGAGGTGAGCGGCTTGCCGATGTGCTCGGCCCATGTCTCGTCGACGCCCTCGACACCGGCCGGGACCTTGCGGTACCGGTCGTAGTCGTCCCAGGAGATCAGGTGCCGGACCTGGTGGCCGCGGCGGCGGATCTCGTCGGCGACCAGGTGCGGGGTCATGACCTCGCGGAGGTTGCCCAGGTGGATCGGGCCCGACGGGGACAGTCCGGACGCGACGACGACCGGTTTGCCCGGGGCCCGACGCTCCGACTCCTCGATGACCTCGTCCGCGAAACGGGAGACCCAGTCGGTGGTCTCGGTGCTCTGAGCCACGATCGGCACGTCCTTCTTTCTGCTCGGGCAGCCGGCACGGTCGCACGGCTGACCTCTCCATCCTCCCAGCCCGGACCGCATCCGCGAAAACCGCTTTTCACCGCGTGGGATACTCGGTTTTCGTAGTACTCCCGGAACCCGAGCAGAACGGCAGCCACTCCATGGCCTCGGTCACGTCCCTCAGCGACTCCGTCCAGCAGCACCTCGCGTCCGCGCTCTCGGCCACCCGGCCGGAGGCCGCCGGCGCGGACCCGCTGCTGCGCCGAAGCGACCGGGCGGACTACCAGGCCAACGGCATCCTGGCGCTGGCCAAGAAGGCGAAGGCGAACCCGCGGGAGCTTGCCGCCGAGGTCGTCGCGCACGTCGTCACGGGTGACGAGCTGATCAAGGACGTCGAGGTCTCCGGACCCGGCTTCCTCAACATCACGATCGCGGACCGGGCGATCACCGCGAACCTCGCCGCGCGGTACGCGGACCCCGAGCGCCTCGGTGTGCCGGTGGCCGCGGACCCCGGCACCACGGTGATCGACTACGCCCAGCCGAACGTGGCGAAGGAGATGCACGTCGGCCACCTGCGGTCCGCCGTGATCGGTGACTCCGTCGTCCAACTCCTGGAGTTCACCGGGGAGAACGTGGTGCGCCGTCACCACATCGGCGACTGGGGGACCCAGTTCGGCATGCTCATCCAGTACCTGGACGAGCACCCGCACGAGTTGGACCACAAGGACGCCGAGAACCTCCAGGCCTCCGGTGAGGAGGCGATGTCCAACCTGGACCGCCTCTACAAGACCGCGCGGAAGCTGTTCGACTCCGACGAGGAGTTCAAGACGCGCTCCCGGCGCCGGGTGGTCGACCTCCAGGCGGGCGATCCGCGCACGCTCGCCATCTGGCAGAAGTTCGTCGACGAGTCGAAGATCTACTTCTTCTCCGTCTTCGACAAGCTGGACATGGAGATCCGGGACGCGGACATCGTCGGCGAGTCCGGCTACAACGACATGCTCGCCGAGACCTGCCGCCTGCTGGAGGAGTCGGGCGTCGCGGTCCGCTCCGAGGGCGCGCTGTGCGTGTTCTTCGAGGACGTCCTGGGCCCGGACGGCAAGCAGGTCCCGCTGATCGTGCAGAAGTCGGACGGCGGCTACGGCTACGCGGCGACCGACCTGTCTGCGATCCGCGACCGTGTCTTCCACCTGAAGGCCGACACCCTGCTGTACGTGGTGGACGCCCGGCAGGCGCTGCACTTCAAGATGGTCTTCGAGACCGCGCGCCGGGCCGGCTGGCTCGGCGACGAGGTGAAGGCGCTCCAGCTGGCGTTCGGCACGGTCCTCGGCAAGGACGGCAAGCCGTTCAAGACCCGTGAGGGCGAGACGGTGAAACTGGTCGACCTGCTGGACGAGGCGATCGACCGTGCCTCCGCGGTGGTCCGGGAGAAGGCGCAGGACCTCTCCGAGGAGGAGATCGCCGAGCGGGGCACCCAGGTGGGCGTCGGCGCGGTGAAGTACGCGGACCTGTCGACGTCGGCGAACCGGGACTACAAGTTCGACCTCGACCAGATGGTCTCGCTGAACGGCGACACGTCGGTGTACCTCCAGTACGCCTACGCCCGTATCCAGTCGATCCTGCGCAAGGCCCCCGAGGGCGCACGCCCGTCCGCGCACCCGGAGCTGGCGCTGCACGAGGCCGAGCGGGCGCTGGGCCTGCACGTGGACGCGTTCGCGGAGACGGTGGCGGACGCGGCCCGCGAGTACGCCCCGCACAAGCTGACCGCGTACCTGTACCAGCTGGCGTCCCTGTACACGTCGTTCTACGACAAGTGCCCGGTACTGAAGGCCGAGTCTCCGGACCAGGTGGCCAACCGCCTGTTCCTGTGCGACGTCACGGCCCGCACGCTGCACCGGGGCATGGCCCTGCTGGGCATCAGGACGCCCGAGCGGCTCTGAGCGCCGCCGACCGTACGAGACCGCGGCCCGTCCTCTCCCCCGAAGGGAGGACGGGCCGCGGCCGTTCAGGCGGTCAACCGGCCGACCGGCATCCGGTCAGCCGGGGTTGCCGTTGGCGAACCGCTTGAACGCGGCCTGGGTCCCCGAGCCGGCGATACCGTCGATGGCGCCGGTGTAGCCCCAGTGCGCCTTCAGCAGCCGCTGCGGCGCCTTCACCGTGTTGGGTCCGACGATCCCGTCGATCGGCGTCGTGGTAACCCCAGTACGCCCTGAGACCGCGCTGGAGGGCCTTCCAGCTGTTGGTGCCGAGCCGCCCCTCCCCCGCCCCGCTGCCAGGGGGCCGCCCGCTAAGGCAGGGGATCCGATGAACATGCTCTGCGGTTTCCCCCCGAACACCCTCCTCGAGCACCGCACCGCCTCCGGCGCCCACCTTCAGGTGCGCTACAGCTCCGAGTGCGGGACGAGCCGGGGCCGTGTCCGGGGCACCCGGGTGGGCGACCGCATCGGGCCGACCGCGGCCGGCCCGACCCGCTCCGCCGAGATCGCGGACGCCCTGGACGCGAAGGCGTACGTCTATACGCCCATGACAAGAACCCGCCCGGGCACCGTCGTACGAGCCTGCTTCCGCTCCGCGGCGGACCCGGAACGGGAGTGCTTCGAGGCCACGGTCCGCTGAACGCGATTCCGAAGGCCCGAAAGCCCGAAGGCCCGAAGGCCCGAACGGTCAGGGGTGCAGCACGACCTTCGTGTAGCCCTCGATCCGCTTGTCGAACTTGTCGTACGCCGACGACGCCTGGTCCAGACCCAGTTCGTGGGAGACGACGAAGCTGGGCTTCGCCCGGCCCTCGATGATCATGTCGCGCAGGTGCCGGTTGTAGCGCTTCACGTTGCACTGGCCCGTCCCCACCCGCAGGCCCTTCTCGAAGAGCTTGCCGATCGCGACGAGGAGCATGCCCTGTTTGGCCTGCTCGTCCGGTGCGCCCGGGTCGGCCGGGACGTAGAGTCCGGGCACGCCGAGCGCTCCGGTCGGCCTGACCGTGCCGACGAGCGAGTTGAGCACGGTCGCCGGTTCCTCGTGCGTTTCCCCTTGTGTCGTCGTCGTCGCCTGGTAGCCGACGGCGTCCACACCCTTGTCCGTGCCGACGCCCCCGGTCTGCTCCTTGATCTGCTCGACCGGGTCGCCCTCGGCGAAGTTGATTGGGACCGCACCGATCTCCTCGGCCTTCTGCAGCCGCTCGGGGACCCGGTCCACGACGAACACCTTCTTCGCGCCGCGCAGCAGAGCCGAGTAGGCGGCCATGAGCCCGACCGGGCCGGCCCCGTACACCGCGACGCTCTCACCGGGGCGGACCTGGGCGAGTTCGCAGCCGTGGTAGCCGGTGGGGAAGATGTCGGCGAGCAGGATGAAATCGCTCTCGTGCTCCTTTCCCTGAGGCAGTTTTAGGCAATTGAAGTCGGCGTAGGGAACGCGCAGGTATTCGGCCTGGCCGCCCTGCCAGGGCCCCATGGAGACATAGCCGTAGGCGCCGCCCGCGAAGCCGGGATTGACGGTCGTGCAGTATCCGGTGAATCCCTCGGCGCAGTTGGTGCAGAACCCGCAGGCGACGTTGAAGGGCATGACCACGCGGTCGCCCTCCTTGAGCGCGGTGACGCCCTGGCCTGCTTCCTCGACGATTCCCATGTTCTCGTGGCCGAAGACGATGCCGGGCTCGGCGCCGGTCCGGCCCTCGTACATGTGCAGGTCGGAGCCGCATATCGCGGTGGAGGTGACCCGTACGATCACGTCGTTCGGATGCTGGATGCGAGGCTTCTCCACATCCTCGACCTCGACGCTGAACGGCCCTTTGTAAACGACGGCTTTCATGATCGCGCCCTTCGTTCGACAACGCACGTCCGATCACGCGCCCGCCCCCGATTTCTCGGCGTGACCTATTCCTCATGGTTCTTCGGTCCACAGCATCAGGCAAGTCGGTAATCTCGCCATGAACGCAGTGCGGTGCAATTTTCCGTGCCGCATCGGCACATCATGAGGGTGAGCGAGAAGTGTCAGCACAACGACTGGGGACCCTGCTGGTCTCCGTGCCGGGCCTGTCCGGCACCACCTATCCGCCCGGGACGACCGTGACCGTCCGTGGCCGGGGCGCGACCGTCGACGCCTTCGTCAACGGCGACTGGCTCCCTCTGTCGTGGTGGGAGTTCTCCGACGGCCTCCGCGAGGACATCGCCGACCGCTGACATCATCGGCCGGTCGCCCTCGCCGGGCGAGGGCGAGGGCTGGGGCGAGGCGCGCCCGGGGCCGGGGCTGCTGAAGCGTGTGAAGCGTCGACGGAGTCAGTGCAGGGTGCGGGCCACCTCGACCGCCCAGTAGGTGAGGATGTTCTGCGCACCGGCCCGCTTGATGCCGGTGAGCGACTCGAGGACGGCCCGGTCGCGGTCGATCCAGCCCTTCTCCGCGGCGGCCTCGATCATCGCGTACTCGCCGGAGATCTGGTACGCGGCGACGGGCACGTCCACGGCGTCGGCGACCTTGGCGAGGATGTCGAGGTAGGGGCCGGCCGGCTTGACCATCACCATGTCGGCGCCCTCGGCGAGGTCGAGGGCCAGCTCGCGCAGGGACTCACGGGCGTTGGCCGGGTCCTGCTGATACGTCTTGCGGTCGCCCCTGAGCGAGGAGCCGACGGCCTCGCGGAAGGGACCGTAGAAGGCGGAGGCGTACTTGGCGGTGTAGGCGAGGATCGCGACGTCCTCGCGGCCGATCTGGTCGAGGGCGTCACGGATGACGCCGATCTGCCCGTCCATCATCCCGCTGGGCCCGACGACGTGGGCGCCCGCGTCGGCCTGGACCTGCGCCATCTCGGCGTACCGCTCGAGGGTGGCGTCGTTGTCGACGCGGCCCCGGTCGTCCAGGACTCCGCAGTGCCCGTGGTCCGTCGTCTCGTCGAGGCACAGGTCGGACATGACGAGCAGGTCGTCCCCGACCTCGGCCCGTACGTCCCGCAGGGCGACCTGGAGAATCCCGTCCGGATCGGTGCCGGGGGTGCCGAGGGCGTCCTTCTTGGACTCCTCGGGCACGCCGAACAGCATGATCCCGGAGATCCCGGCCGCCACGGCCTCCGCGGCCGCCTTCTTCAGGGTGTCCCGGGTGTGCTGCACCACGCCCGGCATCGCCTCGATCGGCACCGGCTCACCGATCCCCTCGCGCACGAAGGCGGGCAGGATGAGGTCGGCGGGGTGCAACCGGGTCTCGGCGACCATCCGGCGCATGGCCGGGGTGGTCCGCAGACGCCGGGGCCGGGTGCCGGGAAAAGATCCGTACGTCGTCATACCACCCACGCTACGCCCGCCGGCCGCCTGCCTTTACCGACGGCCGGTCGGCCCGGGGAACGCCGGAGGGCGTGTCACGGCCGGCTGCCGTGACACGCCCTCGGGACGGTGAATCAGCGCTGGCGGTGGCCGCGGTCGTCGCCACGCTCATTGCCGCGGTCATTGCCACGCTCATTGCCGCGGTCGTCGCCACGCTCATGGCCGCGGAAACGACCCCAGCTCTCGGTGTCGACGACCGCGCCACGGCGGTTCGACAGGGTGGCCCGGTCGGAGCGGTTGTCCCAGATGTGCCCGCGGCGGTCCTGGTAGACGTCATGGCGGGTGTCGCGGCCGAATCCCGTGTGCACCTTGACCGTCGAGCGGCCGTTCAACCGCAGGTGACGGAAGGTATACCTGTCTCCCTCGCTGTTGCGCAGGGTCCAGCCCTTCAGGTCGACGCTCTGGCGGGACCGGTTGGTGATGTTCACCCACTCGCCGTTCAGCGAACGGTTGCTGCGGGTGTCCGGGCCGGGAGCGTTGTACTGGACGGCGCTGATGACGACCTGCCGACGGTCGGGGGCCCTGTCCTGGTCGGCGGACGCCGGCAGGGCGGCGGCCGCCACGACGGAACCGGTCACCAGAGCGACAGCGGTCAGACGGCGGGCGGCGGAAGAAGCAGACACGTGGTCCCCTTCGCGTTCGTGCGCCGGCCCATCCCACGTATGGACGGGCGGCGCTCTCCGAGTGGTACGTCCCGGCTGGCTGCCGAGGTCCCACACTCTGCTGCCGTAACGGTTCCTTTCATGGAAAGTTCCCCCACCGCGGACGTAATGGGGACATGTCCGCAACACTCGACTGCCAGATGCACGCATACCATTCGAATACGGAGTTCGAATCGATACGTCGCACATCGACCCGTGGCCCGTCCGGGTCCGTCGTGCTTCGGCCAAGGTCGTGCCCTGGTGCGCCACCGCGCACGCCACCCTGACGTTCACCCGAAAGTGGGTAACAGGCCCGGCGGGGCACGGGGAGGTGGAGGCCTTCCCTCCACTCGGTTCCGCAGGGACAAGGGACAGGAGCGGCGTGCGTCGCCGGACCGGTCCCGGGCTGCGACCCGATGCCGAAGAGCGCACCTTGTCCCGAGACCTCGGGCGAGAGCTGAAGCACGTGAGGCACCGGAGGCACACCCGAGGCACCGCGCCATGGTGAGGAGGGCTTGCCCACCCGCGGTGACGACCGAGGCGGCGGTGGCGACGGCCGGCGAGGAAGCGCCGTGCGAGGAATGCAAAAAGGCAAGGAGGCGAACCCACTCCTTGCCACTCTCAACGTATAGCGCACCGGGGGGCTTGCGGCAAGGCCCCCGGGATGGCGCAGAATCGCTCCTCGTGAAGCCGACTAACCATCCGACCATCAGCCCTACCAGCGTCTTCGACCTCCCCGAGCGTCTTGCGGCCAAGGCCGACCCGAAGCTGATCGCCGGCGACCAGGCGCACTTCGCGGCCATCGCGGAGAGCCTCGAGGGGGCGATCGCCGAGCTGTCCGACCGTCGCGCCGCCACCCTCAGGGCGCCCGGTGGCGTCGGCCGGGAGGCGATGGACCGGGACCTGGAGGTGCACCGGCTGACCGCCCGCCTGCGCGCCCTGAGCCGCTTCGGGCTGGACCTGTGCCTGGGGCACATCGTGAGCGCCGACGACCCCGAGCCGGTGTACATCGGACGGCTCGGCCTCACCGACAGCACGGGCCGCCGCCTGCTGCTCGACTGGCGGTCCCCCGCCGCCGAGCCGTTCTTCGCTGCGACGCACGCCGACCCGATGGGACTTGCGAGCCGCCGCAGGTACCGCTGGACCGGCGGCCGGATCAGCGACTACTGGGACGAGGTGTTCACCGCCGACGGCCTCGAGGGGCACGCCGCCGCGCTCGACGACCACTCCGCCTTCGTCGCCAGTCTGGGCGGCGACCGGTCGGACCGGATGCGGGACGTGCTCGGCACCATCCAGGCCGACCAGGACGCCATCATCCGCGCGGGCTCGCGCGGCGCCCTGGTCGTCGACGGCGGCCCGGGTACGGGCAAGACCGTCGTCGCCCTGCACCGCTCCGCGTACCTGCTCTACTCCGACCCCCGCCTCGGCCACCGTCGCGGCGGCGTGCTGTTCGTCGGCCCGCACCAGCCGTACCTGGCGTACGTCGCCGACGTCCTGCCCAGCCTCGGCGAGGAGGGCGTACAGACCTGCACGCTGCGCGACCTCGTCCCCGAGGGGCCCACGGCAGCCGCCGAGCGCGACCCGGAGGTGGCCCGTCTGAAGGCGTCCGCGGACATGGTGAGGGCGATCGAGACGGCCGTACGGTTCTACGAGGACCCGCCCGCCCGGACCATGGCGGTGACCACCCCCTGGTCGACCGTCCCGCTGACCGCCGACGACTGGGCGGAGGCCTTCCAGGCCCCGGAGCCCGGCACCCCGCACAACGAGGCGCGTGAGCACATCTGGGACGAGCTGGTCACGATCCTCCGGGACAAGCACGGCGCCGAGGCCCCGCCGGACCGCCTCTTCCAGCGGGCCCTGCGCGGCAACCACGAACTGGTCACCACCCTCAACAACGCCTGGCCGCTCCTCGAACCCACCGACATCGTCTCCGACCTGTGGTCGGTCCCCGCGTACCTGCGCATGTGCGCCCCCTGGCTCGGCCCCGACGAGGTCGGGCGCCTGCGGCGCGAGGGCGAGGACGCCCAGACCTGGACGGTGTCCGACCTGCCGCTCCTCGACGCGGCCCGGCAGCGGCTCGGCGACCCGAAGTCGTCCCTGCGCAAGCGCCGCCACGACGCCTCGATCGCCGCCCAGCGCGAGCGCATGGCCGGCGTCATCGACAACGTCATCGCCTCCGACGACGACGGCGAGGGCGCGGTGACGATGCTGCACGGCCAGGATCTGCGGGACAGCCTGATCGACGAGAGCGCCCTGCCCACCCCCGAACCGGACGCGCTCGCGGGCCCGTTCGCGCACGTCGTCGTGGACGAGGCCCAGGAACTCACCGATGCCCAATGGCAGATGCTGCTCCTGCGCTGCCCGTCCCGGAGCTTCACCATCGTCGGGGACCGCGCCCAGGCCAGGCACGGCTTCACGGAATCATGGCAGGAACGGCTCCGGCGCATCGGCCTCGACCGGATCGACGTCGCCTCCCTGAACATCAACTACCGCACGCCGCAGGAGGTGATGACGGAAGCCGAGCCGGTCATCCGCGCCGCCCTCCCCGACGCCAACGTCCCGACCTCCATCCGCGCGGGCGGCCTCCCCGTCGTCCACGGCCCGGCCTCCGACCTGGACGCGGTCCTCGACACCTGGCTCGCCGCCCACGAGGACGGCAACGGAATCGCCTGCGTCATCGGCGACCCCACGTTCCGAGGCACCTCCCGCGTCCGCTCCCTGACCCCGGAACTCGCCAAGGGCCTCGAATTCGACCTGGTCGTCCTCGTGGACCCGGACAGGTTCGGCACGGGCATCGAGGGAGCGGTCGACCGCTACGTGGCCATGACCCGGGCGACCCAGCAACTGGTCGTCCTCACCTGACGCCTTGACGGGTTGTACGGGGAGGCACGCGCTCAGGCCACGCATGCGCCCTCGCTCATTGCCATCGGACCGGACCGGCAATCGCGGCAGCGGCCAGGTTCCGGGGCGCGGAAGACTCGTCCGCAGCCGTCGCAGTCCTGGAAGGGGGGTGGGCGGTGAGCGCCGCTCGTGCTCGACACCGTGCCCGGCGGGGGCGTGGGGACGGCGGGAAGGGGTGGGGGCAGCAGTGCGCGGAGGCGGTAGGCGATCACGCCGGCCGGGTGTTTCATGACGGCGGGGAGATCTGCGGTCAGCGTGCGGTGGACGGCGGCGGTGGCGTCTCGTTCGAACCGGTCGACGACACCCGGGGCCGGTCTGTTCACGTCCCGGAGGGGCAGGGCAAGGCGTTCGTCGGTGCGGCGCAGACCCGCGAGGAGGGCGACCGCCTTCTCGTACAGCGGGTCGTCACGACGGGCTGCGTCACGCGGCGGGTCCTCGGATGCGAGGGCGTTTGCGGGCTCGGTCGGGGTGACCGGGGTGACCGGGGTGACCGGTTCGGCAGTGGCTTGGTCGTCCTCCTGGGACGTTTCCCGTACGTCAGCACCGGTCGCGGCGTCGCGGGTGCGGGTACGGGGCACCGCCGTACGCCCTGCCACCCGGACGGGAGTGGGGGCGGGCGACACGGCCACCCGGGCGGGGAGCGGCGCGTGATGGGCGTATGTACGCGTCACCAGGCGGCCCTCCGTCGTGTGCTCGCGGACCCGCTCCAGGTAGCCGTGCGCCTCCAGCTCCCGCAGCGCGAAGGCGATCCGGTCGCGCCCCTCGGGGAAACGCTCGGCGAGGCTGCGGATGTCGACCGGGGTGCCCTCGGGCACCGAGAAGATGTGGGTCGCCAGTCCGATCGCGGTCAGTGACAACTCGCGGTGCTGGGCGAGGTGGTTGCCCACGACCACGTACTGACCGGATTGGTACGTGCGTACGTGGGTGACACCAGAGGGCGTGGCGCTTCGCCGAACACCCTGATTCGGGCGCGGGGCGGCATTAGGCTTCATCTCAGCCATGGGGAAGAGGCTCGCTTCCTTCATTGGTCAGGCCCTCGCCCTGGGAGTGATAGTCCCGGCGGGGGCCGACGTATGTGCGGGGTCGTGGGAGCGGCGAGTCGTCTCGCCCTCGAGGCGAGACTGCCCGCCCGAACCACCGGCGCGCCAGCCGCTTCGGCCGGTTTCACCCACCCGAGTGACCTACGCGAGGTTTGGTTTGGTTGGTTGGTTTTTTCCCTGGGTTCTTTGGTCTTTTACCGCCCGCAGCCCCGGCCCGCGAACCGCCGCAGCCTGCGTTTCCCGGCGCCGGTGGGCCGCCTGCCCGGCACGCCGGCGCGAAGGCCGAATGTCAGTGCGGGCGGTTACGGTACGCCCGTGAACGAAATGCCCGGTGACGACCGCCGCCTGCCACCCGCCCTCGCCGACCTGGCCCGCGTCGAGTTCGACCACGCCGACGGTCACGGGATCGACTTCGAGCCCTACGGCGCCTTCGGCACCGCCGAGGAAACCACCGACTGGCTACGCCAATGGACCGGAAACCCCGAGCTCGACGGCGACGCCTACCGGCTGTTCGGGCAGGACGGCTCCGGCGGTCTCGCGGCCGTCTGGTACGGCCGGCCCGGTCGGCCCCTGGCCGAGCAGCCCGTGGTGTTCATGGGATCGGAGGGTGAGCGCGGCGTGGTGGCCGGTAATCTGTCCGACTTCCTGTGGGTGCTGGCCGACGGCGTCGGACCACTGGAGTCCGTGCTGTACGAGGAGCACGAGTCGCGTCCGGACGCGAGCCTCACCCGGCTCGCCGAGCGGCACGCCACCACCCCGCGCCGCCCTGCCCGGGACATCATCACCAGGGCCCGTGCCGAATTCCCGGCCTTCGCCGACGACATCGACGAACTCTGCCGCTGAGCCGGTGAGGGACTCCGCACGAGGTCCCCGCCTGCGACCGCCCGAGCTCGTGGCTTTCCACACCCCGAAGCTCAGCCCCGCGACCCTCGGAACACACGCACAGCCGCTCCGGTTCGAAGCTCGTCGGCCAGAACCGCGCGGGACAGCTCGCGAACGCCGCTGAATCGAGTTCAGGTACGACGGCTCGGTGGAACGCACGGCACACATCATCGCCGGGAACGGCTTCCCAGTGGACTGGAAGCTGTGGGAGCGCGACTTCGCAAGCCGTGCAGCGCGCTCGCGGCCCGCTTCAGCCGGCGCGCGTCCACCTCGATGCTCGTGACGCCGGCGGAACCGAGGCGTTCGCAGGCGAGCGCGGTCGAGTACCCCGTCCCCGTGCCGATCTCCAGCACCGTGTGCCCCTCCCTGACATCGGCGTCGGCCCACATCCGCACCACGAGTGACGGCAGGGTGGAGGACGAGGTCGGGGCCCCTCCGTGCCGCTCGGCCGGGTGCTCCCAGTCGGGTTCGTCACCGTCGAACCGGGTGATGAGCGTGGTGTCGGAGTACGCGGCGGCCAGCCGGCGCCCGTGGTCGAGTGCGGCGGTGACCGGCTGCCACACGGTCGGCCCCTGCCCGTCGCGCTCGTCGGCGGGCAGGTAGAAGCCGGGCACGAACCTGTGCCGGGGCACCGTCTCCACCGCCGCCCGCCAGGCCGGATCGTCCAGCAACCCGCGTACGGCGAGGTCCTCCGCCATGACCGCGCGCAGCCGCGCGGCATCGGTTTCGGGATCGACGGGCATCGTCATGAACGGCCCTTCCTTTCCACGGTGAGAAGGTCGGCGAACGCCTCGGTGATGTCCTCGGCGTCGGGAAGCCAGCCACACTGTCCGTTCGGGTTGCACTCGATCGCCGTCCAGTGTTCCGGGTCGTCCCCGTCACCGGTGAGCGCGAAGTCGAAGCAGCCGAAGACCAGACCGAACGAGGCCAGGTAGGCGTGCAGCGCCGCCTCTACGGGCGGCGGCACGGTCACCTCCCCCGTCCCCACCTCCCGGCTCGCCGTACGCAGCCACCCGTTCCACGCCGGACGATCCCCGTCGATGCGGGCGCCGAACGTCAGGTCGGGCCCGATGTCGGCGGGGTCGACGCGGACGACCGGCACCCCACGCGCGTTCAGCGCGGCGACGACCCGGTCCGCGGTGACGTCCTCCAGCGCGGTGACGACCAGGACGGTGGGGGGCATCCGTCAGTCCGATTCGTAGTCGGTGGTGCTGTCGTCCTGCGTCTGGGGCTGCGAGCCGTTCCCGTCACCGCCCCCGGACACGGAGGCGGTGCCGGTCGTCCTCGACGTCCCGTGCCTGCCCATCTCGACCGGCCGCCCGGCGGTGTCGGTGTAGCGGGCGGTCTGCGTGACCGGGTCGAGCGCCACCGTCGCGTACGGCGGCGGCCCGACCGGCAGCCGGTCGGTGACCAGGCGCAGCGCCCAGGGGGCCTCGGGGGTGAGCGTCGTCATGGGTGTCCCTTCTCTCTCCGCGATACGGCGTTTCCCGATTCGCGCCACCCAGTGTGCTCGCGCGTGTGCAAACCGTGAAAACGGGCAGCTCGTACGGCCGGTCGCTGTACGCCGGGTGTCCGGTTTCTGTCCGGCCTGCCCGGGGTGACCGGGTGCGGGCGGCCGGAGTTGGTCCGGGGAAGGGTGCGCGCGACGGGAGGCGGCGGACATGAGCGAGTGGGCAGCGGGGCCGGACGACGAAGAGGCCGGGGCCGTGATGCGTACCGTCCTGCGGCAGCTGAAGCTGTGGCGGGAGGCGGCCGGCCTCACCCAGGCGGAGTTCGGGGCGGCGATCGGGTACGGGGAGGAGATGGTCTCCTGTGTGGAGCGGGGGCGACGGATTCCCCGGCCGGAGTACCTGGACGCGGCGGACGAGGTGTTGGGGGCGGGCGGGAAGATCGCCGCGCTCAAGCAGGACGTGGCGGAGGTCCGGTACCCGAAGAAGGTAGGGGACTTGAAGAAGCTGGAGGCTGAGGCCGTCGAGCTGGGGGCCTACAACAGCTCCGTCATTCAAGGGTTGTTGCAGACCGAGGACTACGCACGGGCCGTATTCAACGCGCATCGACCGGCGCTCACCGAGGATGAGGTTGAGCAGCAGGTGGTGGCACGCTTGGCACGACAGGGGATCCTTGATCTCATGACCGGGCGGCGCGTCTTCAGCTTTGTGCAGTGCGAGTCGACGCTTCGCAGGCCCATGGGAGGCAGAATGGTGATGCGCCAGCAGCTCGAACGGCTGCTGGAAATTGCCCAGTTTCGCAACGTGGACCTCCAGGTCCTTCCCTCGGACCGCGAGGTGAACTCCGGAACCGGCGGTTCGTTCCGGCTGCTCGAGCTCAAGGGAGGAACCACAATCGCGTTCAGCGAATCGCCCCTGAGTAGCAGAGTGACGGCTGACCCCAGGGAAACAACGGTCCTCGACACCCGCTACGGAGCTCTGCGCGCCCAGGCTCTCAGCCCACAGGATTCGTTGCCCCTCATCGAGAAAGCACCGGGAGGGACAAGGACATGACGCTCAAGGCCCCTGTAACCGGCACCGAGCCGGAATGGACAAAGAGCAGCTACAGCACGTCCGACGGCCCCGACTGCGTCGAGGTAGCCACTGCCCCCGCACACATCCTCGTCCGTGACTCCAAGAACCTCACCGGACCCCGCCTCGCCCTCGCCCCTGCCACCTGGACGGCCTTCCTGCCATACGCAGTCGAGCGCTGACGAAGTGAACGACCGTGACCCACGCCTGCATTGAAGGGTGCGGGCCACGTCCGCGTGTCAGTCGACGACCGGAGCCGCCTCCGCCGCAGGGCCCTCTCCCCGTGCCTGCTGCAAGGTCTCCGCGATCGCGGCGAACTCCTCCAGCGTGGCCTGAAGGTCCTCGACGATCTCGGCAGCCAGTACCTCGGGGGCGGGCAGGCTGTCCGCGTCGTCGAGGCTGGGGTCGCGGAGCCAGGTGATGTCGAGGTTGGCCTAGGTGTTCTGTCCCGAGACCTCCGCGGCCACCCCTCGCCCGGCCTCGTCACCGGGTCGTCGGCCCCGTCCCGGCTCGATCAGAGCGGCGACCAGCACATGTGGCACCCGGACCGCCACCTGATCGGCGGCCGGCTCGAAGAGGCTCAGCGCCTTGACCGGTCCCAGCGGCACAGGCACCCGTCCAGGCCCGCTGCGCACGCCGTTTCACTCTGCTACCTTTCGACTGTCACATTCTCGCAGATGGAGAGGGAAAGTGGAATGAGCCCCACGATCCGGGTCGACGACGAGGTGTACGAAGAGCTGCAGAAACAGGCCAAGCCCTTCGTCGACACGCCGAACAGCACTCTCCGCCGGATCCTCGGCCTCCCGGAGAAGGTGACGCAGCCAGGAGGCGGGGCCGGCACACCCTCATCACCGGAACCCGCGCTCCGCCCCCTCCTGGTGGACAGGCGGCTCCGCCCCGGGCAGCGGCTGGTGTGGCGGCGGCGGAACCTCCACCGGGTGCACTATGCCGAAGTACTCGAGGATGGCACGCTCCGGCTGGAGGACGGCTCCGTTCACGGCACCCCCTCCAGCGCGGCCACGGCACTCGCGGGCAACTCCCAGAACGGCTGGACGGCCTTCGCCACCGAGGACGGCACCCTGTTGCGGGACCTGCGTTGAACGCGGGCACTCCGGCCGCCCGGACCTACGATGGCCTGACACTCGGAGGTGGACCATGGCAGGTGTGACCAAGCCCAAGGTCGGTCGTGTCGCACCGCTGGAACTGGTCGAATGGGCCCTGAGCGGGCGCATCCGGATTCCGCGCTTCCAGCGTTCGTACCGCTGGGAAGCCTCCGACTCCGAACGGCTCTTCGACAGCATCCTGCGTGGCTACCCCATCGGCAACCTGCTGATGTGGCGCAAGCCCGCACCGGCCGCCGAGATCACCCTGGGCGAGCTCCGGTTCGACGCCCCGGAAAGGTCCGACGCGTTGTGGGTGGTCGACGGACAGCAGCGGTTGACCACGCTCATCGGCGCGCTCACGGCATCCGAGGACACGGTGGACCGCCGGTTCCGCATCTTCTACGACCTGCGGGAGAAGGACGCCCGCAGACGGTTCCTGTCCGCGCCGCACTCCCGGACCGTACGTGATCACTGGCTGCCGGTCTGGGTCGCCGGCGACAACCGGCGGCTCATCTCCTGGCAACGTGAACGGCCGTGGCTGACCGAAGAGGAATACGGCCTCTGCGACTCGGTGGCCACCGCCATCCGCACCTACGAGATTCCCATGTACGAAATCGAGGGCGACGACGAGCAGGCGCTGCGCGAGATCTTCGACCGGATGAACACCTTCGGCAAGACCCTGAAGAAAGCCGAGATCTTCCAGGCTCTGCATTCCGCTCCCCTCGATGTGCAGCCGTCCGATCTCGATGCGCTGCGTGACCGGGTCGGAGCGCTCGACTTCGGTGACTTCACCCCCCAGTTGCTCATGCAGAGCGTGATGGCGACGCGGGGCGGGCAGGTGGACCGCGACTTCCGCCATGAGTTCAAGGACGACAAGGACCGGCAACAGGCCTTCGCCCGGACCGAGAAGGCACTTCGCCTGGTGGTCGACTGGTTGCGCGACGAGGCCGGAATTCCCCACCTGCGCCTGCTCCCGTACGCCCTTTACGTGCCCGTGCTCACCCGTTACACCGCTCTGTTCGGGTACCCGGCGGGGCGGGGCAGTGAGCTCCTGCGCCGCTGGGTCTGGCGGGGAGCGGCGGTCGGCGCGGCCCCGCAGGGAAACACCGTCGCTCTGCGGCGCAACGCCGGCGCCGTACATGACGATCCCGTCGCCAGTGCCACCCGGATGCTGGGCCTGCTGCCGATCGGCGGAGAACTATGGAAGCCGAATCTGACCCAGACGGCGCTGAACCGGACCCAGGCGAAGATCAACGTGCTCGGTCTCCTGTCGGCCCGCCCCGTCCTCCTCGCGCCAGCCACGGATTCGGACGGGAACCACTACCCGACGGGCACCTTGCTCGGCGACTCGCGCCTGCTGGTGGACATGCTCAACAACGGGAATTCCCCCCTGCAGTCACTGGTGTCCGGCCGGACCATGGCCGCCAAGGTGCTGCACCCTGCGAACCGGACCGATTTCGGCCACCTCTGGCAGTGGTCGGACCCTGCCGTCCTCCGGTCGCACTGCATGGACGAACGGTGCTTGGACCTGCTCAACGCGTATACCGACGAAAGCACCGTCGACTTCCTGGACCGCCGCGCCCGCATCATGACCACGGTCATCTCGGATCATGTGCAGCGCATGGCGCTGTTCGGATTCTCCGACGGGCCAGAGGCCGAGGCCCTGTTCGACGAGAACCTCTGGGGAGACGGCACAGATGCAGCGTGATGTGACCGCGACGGTCCACCTGGGAGACCGTCGTGTCGGCGTGCTGGGTCACCACAAGGGCAACACGTGGTTCGAGTACACGGACCTGGCAGCCGACCATCCGATTCTCGGGCAAGGGTTCGAGCGTGATCCGCGCAAGCGCCGGACAGCGAGTGGCAGTGTGCCGGAGTGGTTCGCGAACCTGCTTCCGGAGCAGGGCAGCGGGCTCCGGCGTCTGGTGGCCGCCGAGTTGGGCAAGCAGCGGATCCACGACTTCGTCCTGCTGAACCATCTCGGTGAGGATCTGCCCGGTGCGGTACGCGTGGTGCCGGACTCTCCGCTGGACGACCTCCCCGACCACGACCAGCCCGAGACATGCAGCCACGACCATGCCCTGCGCTTCTCCCTGGCCGGCGTGCAGCCCAAGTTCTCGATGCGTTTCTCGGGCAAGGCACTGGTGCTTCCGACCACCGGCAGCGGCGGCGACTGGATCGTCAAGCTCCCCGACGAACGCTTCCCCGCCGTCCCCGCCAATGAATACGCCATGCTGCACTGGGCGGCCCTGTCGGGTATCGATGTGCCCGAGGCCGTCCTCGTCCCCGGCTCGAAGGTCAGCGATCTGCCCGACGGACTGACCGATCCCTCGGAGCCCGTACTCGCGGTGCGGCGCTTCGACCGGACGCGTGAGGGCCGAGTCCATCAAGAAGACTTCGCCCAGGTGCGCGAAGTCGCCGCCGACTCCAAGTACGACCGGGCCAATTACACCGGCCTCGGCCGGGTGATCAACGCGATCTGCCCACCCGAGGACGTCGTCGAGTATGTACGCCGGCTCGTCGCCATGGTCGTCATGGGAAACGCCGACGCACACCTGAAGAACTGGACGCTGCGCTACCCGGCCGGGAGACAGGCCCGGCTCTCTCCCGCGTACGACCTGGTGTGCATCGCCGCCTACCCGAAAGCCGACCAGAAGCTGGCTTTCCCGCTGAGCGGCACCACCGACTGCGCACGCGTCACTCTCGACAGCTTCCGCGCCCTGTCACCGTCGCTGATGCTGCCCGATGAACAGATCGCCTCGACCGTGCGGGAGAGCGTCGCGGCCCTCGCCACCTCGTGGCCTCAGGTGAAACGTGACTACCCCGTTCCCGACATGGTGGTCAGGGCCATCGACGAACGTCTTGAACAGCTTCCGCTGATGCACGCCTGAGGCGATAACACGCGGATCTTGGGCGGACGTGCTCAAGACGTCGTAGGCCGGACGAGAAGAGGCGCCCCCGAAAGGGCGCCCCTTCTCATCTCAGGTCGTAGACCGGCGTCTGCGCGCTCCCGGGCGCCGTTCGCTCGGCCGGGTCACCGGGTCGCCGGCCTCCAGCGCGGCCAGCCGGCGGCGGGTGCCGAAGTCGGCCAGGGCCTCCGCCAGCTTGTGGACCGACGGTTCCGAGGCCATGACGTCGACCCGCAGCCCGTGTTCCTCGGCCGTCTTCGCCGTCGCCGGGCCGATACAGGCGATGACCGTCACGTTGTGCGGCTTGCCCGCGATGCCGACCAGGTTGCGGACCGTCGACGACGAGGTGAAGAGCACCGCGTCGAAGCCGCCGCCCTTGATCGCCTCACGGGTCTCCGCCGGCGGCGGCGAGGCGCGCACCGTGCGGTAGGCGGTGACGTCGTCGACCTCCCAGCCCAGCTCGATCAGGCCGGCCACCAGCGTCTCGGTGGCGATGTCGGCGCGCGGCAGGAAGACGCGGTCGATCGGGTCGAAGACCGGGTCGTAGGGCGGCCAGTCCTCCAGGAGCCCCGCCGCCGACTGCTCGCCGCTGGGCACCAGGTCGGGCTTGACACCGAAGGCGATCAGCGCGTTGGCCGTCTGTTCGCCGACCGCGGCGACCTTGATCCCGGCGAAGGCGCGGGCGTCGAGACCGTACTCCTCGAACTTCTCCCGCACCGCCTTGACCGCGTTGACGGAGGTGAAGGCGATCCACTCGTAGCGGCCCGTGACCAGGCCCTTGACCGCCCGCTCCATCTGCTGCGGGGTGCGAGGCGGTTCGACGGCGATGGTCGGCACCTCGTGCGGCACCGCGCCGTAGGACCGCAGCTGGTCGGAGAGCGACGCCGCCTGCTCCTTCGTGCGCGGCACGAGCACCTTCCAGCCGAACATCGGCTTGGACTCGAACCACGCCAGCCGGTCGCGCTGGGCGGGGGCGGAACGCTCACCGACCACGGCTATGACCGGCCGGCCGCCCTCGGGCGACGGCAGCGCCTTCGCCTGCTTCAGTGTCTGCGCGATCGTGCCGAGCGTCGCCGTCCAGGTGCGCTGCCGGGTCGTCGTACCGGCGACGGTCACCGTCAGCGGGGTGTCGGGCTTGCGACCGGCGGACACCAGTTCGCCCGCCGCCGCGGCCACCGAGTCGAGCGTCGCGGAGACGACCACCGTGCCGTCCGACACCCCGACCTCGGTCCAGCACCGGTCGGACGCGGTGCGCGCGTCCACGAACCGTACGTCCGCGCCCTGCGCGTCCCGCAGGGGCACACCGGCGTACGCGGGCACGCCGACCGCGGCCGCGACACCGGGGACGACCTCGAAGGTCACCCCGGCCGCCACGCACGCCAGCATCTCCTCTGCGGCGTACGCGTCGAGGCCGGGATCACCGGCCACCGCACGGACGACCCGCCTGCCGCCCCGCGCGGCCTGCATGACAAGATGTGCCGCATCCCGCACCGCGGGTGCGCCAACGGTTGGTGACGCGCCGTCAACAACCGTGAGTTGAGGCGTGCCTGTGCCCGGAGCGGACATCGCGGAGGAACCCGCCGAGTCCGTGTCCGTGGGCACCTCGGCGACGCCCTGCCTGGCATGCCGGCGTACGACGTCGAGCACCTCGTGCTCGGCGACGAGAACGTCCGCGTTCGCCAGCGCCTCCACGGCGCGCAGAGTCAGCAGTCCCGGATCCCCGGGTCCGGCACCGAGGAAGGTGACGTGCCCGTGTTCCGGAGGGGGTGGAAGGGTAGTGGGGCTCACAGTGCTCGCTCCCCCATCAGACCGGCCGCGCCCTGCGCGAGCATCTCGGTGGCGAGTTCGCGACCGAGCGCCATCGCCGCCTCATGCGTCTCGGGCACGGGACCGGTGGTGGACAGCTGCACCAGCGTGGTGCCGTCGGTCGTGCCGACGACGCCCCGCAGGCGCATTTCCTTGACAATCGACCCGTCCGTCTGGGGGTCCCCCCGGTCTCGAGCGAAGTCGAGACCGGGGGGAAGATCGGCGAGCGCCCCCACAGGGGCGGTGCAGCCGGCCTCCAGGGCGGCGAGCAGTGACCGCTCGGCCGTCACGGCGGCCCGCGTGAACGGGTCGTCGAGCTCGGCGAGCGCGGCGGCCAGCTCCGTGTCGCGCACGGAGCACTCGACCGCCAGGGCCCCCTGGCCGGGGGCGGGCAAAACCGTGTCGACCGACAGGAAGTCGGTCACCTCGTCGCTGCGTCCGACCCGGTTCAGTCCGGCGGCCGCCAGCACGACGGCGTCCAGCTCACCGCTGGTGACGTACCCGATCCGGGTGTCGACGTTGCCGCGTATCGGCACCGTCTCGAACTCCAGACCGTGGGCCACCGCGTACGCGTTCAGCTGGGCCACCCGGCGTGCCGCGCCGGTGCCGATGCGGGCGCCGCGCGGAAGGTCCGTGAGCTTGAGCGCGTCCCGCCCGATGAGCACGTCACGCGGGTCCTCGCGCTCCGGTACCGCGGCCAGGACCAGCTCGTCGTGCGGTGCGGTCGGCAGGTCCTTCAGCGAGTGCACCGCGAAGTCCACCTCGCCCCGCACCAGGGCGTCGCGCAGCGCGGCCACGAAGACGCCCGTACCGCCGATCTGCGCGAGGTGCTCGCGCGACGTGTCACCGTACGTGGTGATCGGGACGAGCTCGACAGGCCGTCCGGTCACCTGGCTCACGGCATCCGCCACCTGCCCGGACTGGGCCATGGCGAGCTTGCTCCGCCTGGTCCCGAGCCTCAGTGCCTTTCCAGTCATGCCGGCCCTCGGTTCTCTGCGATGTGCACGCTCTTCGCGTTCTTCGCGTTCTTCTCGGTGCTTTCCTCGGCTCGGGAGACGGAGGCCACCGTCTCGGGGTCGAGGTCGAACAGGGTGCGCAACGCGTCCGCGTACCCGGCGCCGCCGGGTTCGGCCGCGAGCTGCTTGACCCGCACGGTCGGCGCGTGCAGCAGTTTGTCGACCACCCGCCGCACGGTCTGGGTGATCTCCGCGCGGTGCTTGTCGTCCAGGCCGGGCAGCCGGCCCTCGAGGCGGGCGATCTCACCGGACACCACATCCGCGGCCATGGTGCGCAGCGCGACCACGGTCGGCGTGATGTGCGCGGCCCGCTGTGCCGCCCCGAACGCCGCCACCTCGTCGGAGACGATACGCCGGACCTGGTCCACATCGGCAGCCATCGGAGCGTCCGCGGACGCCTGAGCGAGTGTCTCGATGTCGACCAGCCGCACCCCGGCGAGGCGGTGCGCGGCGGCGTCGATGTCGCGCGGCATCGCGAGGTCGAGCAGGTACAGCACGGGCTCCGGGCGCGGCGGCTCGGCCACCGGCTCCGGACGGCGTCGCTCGGGGATCCGGCCGGCCCTCGCCGCGGTCGCGGCCAGCGCGCCGATCAGCTCGGGGCCCGCCCGGTCCGCGCCGTCCGCGTCCACGCCGCGCCGGCCGGCCTGGCGGCGGTCGACGGTGCTGCCCCCGGCCCACGTCGCGTGCTGCTCCAGCGTCGCCGCGTCCATGCCGGCGACGGCCGCCTCGCCCATCACGGAGAAGCCGGGCTGCACGGAGGCCAGGTCCAGCGGGCAGTCCTCGTCGGTGCCGATGCTCACGGGAGGCAGGGACGCCGTCCGCGCCTCCGGCACCTCGCCCCGTACGGTCTCCGGCGCCTCGCCGCGTACGGCGACGTCCGGCAGCTCACCGCGCACGGTCGTGGGCCGCGCCCCGGCCCGGCCCTCGACACCGGCGGCGATCGCCTCGGCGGTGAGGACGAGCCCGGTCGCGCCCGTGCAGGAGACGACCATGTCGGCACGTGTCAGCTCGAACGGCACCGATCCCATCGGTACCGCGCGGGCCGGCACGTCCGTGTCATCGCCCTCCGTCAGGATCTCGACGAGGCGCTCGGCCCGGTCGGCGGTGCGGTTGGCGATCACTATCTCGGAGACACCGGCCCGCGCGAGCGTGGCCGCGGCCAGCGACGACATCGAACCGGCGCCTATGACCAGGGCCTTCTTGCCCTGCGCCCAGCTCTCGACGGGCGTGCCGAGGGCCAGCTGCTCCAGGCCGAAGGTGACCAGGGACTGCCCGGCGCGGTCGATGCCGGTCTCCGAGTGGGCCCGCTTGCCGACCCGGAGCGCCTGCTGGAACAGGTCGTTCATCAGCCGGCCCGCGGTGTGCAGTCCCTGCGCACGTGCCAGCGAGTCCTTGATCTGGCCGAGGATCTGCCCCTCACCGACCACCATCGAGTCCAGTCCGCAGGCCACCGAGAACATGTGGTGGACGGCGCGGTCCTCGTAGTGCACATAGAGATGGGGGGTGAGCTCCTCCAGGCCGACCCCGCTGTGCTGGGCCAGCAACGTGGACAGCTCGGCGACACCGGCGTGGAACTTGTCCACGTCGGCGTACAGCTCGATGCGGTTGCAGGTGGCGAGCACCGCGGCCTCGGCGGCCGGTTCGGCGGCGACCGTGTCCTGCAGCAGCTTGGTCTGCGCGTCCATGCTCAGCGAGGCCCGGTCCAGCACACTGACCGGCGCGCTGCGGTGGCTCAGCCCGACGACGAGGAGACTCATGTCGGCATCACGGCGGGTACGTCCCCGTCGGGTCCCTGGTCGACGGTGGGCTCCGGGTCCGCGGCGGCACCCCGGCGCGCGACAACGGGCGGCTGGGCGGGGGCGGCGGCCCCGGTGGCGGCCAGCTCGCCGGCCTTGCGCTGCTCGTGGAAGGCGAGGATCTGCAGCTCGATGGAGAGATCCACCTTGCGTACGTCGACGCCGTCCGGAACGGACAGCACGGTCGGCGCGAAGTTCAGGATGGAGGTGACCCCCGCGGCCACGAGGCGCTCGCAGACCTGCTGGGCGGCACCGGCGGGCGTCGCGATCACGCCGATCGACACCCCCTCGTCCTCGACGATCTGCTCCAGTTCGTCGGTGTGCTGCACGGGTATCCCGGCGACGGGCTTTCCGGCCATCGCGGGGTCGGCGTCGATGAGCGCGGCGACCCTGAACCCGCGGGAGGCGAACCCGCCGTAGTTGGCGAGCGCGGCACCGAGGTTACCGATACCGACGATCACAACCGGCCAGTCCTGGGTCAGACCGAGTTCACGGGAGATCTGGTACACGAGATACTCGACGTCGTAGCCCACCCCCCGGGTCCCGTAGGAACCCAGGTAGGAGAAGTCCTTGCGCAGCTTCGCGGAGTTGACGCCCGCGGCAGCCGCCAGTTCCTCCGAGGAAACCGTGGGCACCGAGCGCTCGGAGAGCGCGGTGAGGGCGCGGAGGTACAGCGGAAGCCTGGCGACGGTGGCCTCGGGGATCCCTCGGCTACGGGTCGCCGGTCGGTGAGTTCGGCCAGTTGCCACGGTGCTCCTGCGGGTAGAGCGGGGCTTCAGGCGGTCATACGTCCCCGGACCGCCCCGTCGAATGCAGGCTATGTCTTTGTGAACGCGTGCACAAAGATGGTGTCCGTTTTGTCCGCCCAAAGTGACCGGGGTCACGCGCCCCCGGCGCGCTCGCACGGAACCGGTGCACGAGCACCCTGGCTCCCTTTGTTCTGGGGGCAAAACCGCACACTCTCCTCTGCCTATCCCGCCCCCGAGACCTGGTCGCCATCGATCCTAAGCGACTTTCCAGCCGTTTTGTACTGACTGGTCAGTCACACCCTCAGTCGGCCAGGGCCTTGCGGAGGCGGCCCTCGTCGACGCGCCAGAACGTGTGCTGGCGGCCGTCGACGAGGACGACGGGAATCTGCTCCCAGTACTGCTCGTGCAGTTCCGGGTCCTGGGTGATGTCCTTGCGCTCCCACGCGACCCCGAGGTCACCGCACACCTTCTCCACCACGGCCCGGGCGTCGTCGCACAGATGACAGCCCGGCTTGCCCACGAGGGTGACGAGACGATCCTGCGGAGCCTTGCGGCGGAAGAGCGGACTCATGCCGCCCATTCTCGCCCCGCGGCGGGAGAGGGGAACCCCCCTGTGGCCACCGGGACGCGGAGCGGTGCACGAAACGGCGTACGGAACGGCGCGCGAAGCGGCCTGCGGTCCGGCCCGCCGGCGCGACCCCCGGTGGGCCGGGAGGGGTGCTTTAACGACACGGACGTGCAGAGTTCACGGTGTCCAAACCTCTCGACTCCGGAACTGCCGGACGGACTGGCTATGCTCACGCCATGGCCGCTCCCGGATGGCTCACTCCCCGTAGGCGCCCCGCCACGGCACGAAGCGTGCTGGCAGGCGAGGCCTCGGCGGAGGCAGCACGCAAGTCCACCCAGGAAGTTTCCGACCGCGAACCGGAGTTCCCGGTTCACGGTGACGAGCGGGCTGCCGCGTTCTTCGACCTGGACAACACCGTGATGCAGGGCGCGGCCCTGTTCCACTTCGGCAAGGGCCTGTACAAGCGGAAGTTCTTCGAGACGCGCGACCTCGCCCGGTTCGCGTGGCAGCAGGCGTGGTTCCGGCTGGCCGGCGTCGAGGACCCCGAGCACATGCAGGACGCGCGCGACTCCGCGCTCTCCATCGTCAAGGGCCACCGGGTCTCCGAGCTGAAGTCCATCGGCGAGGAGATCTACGACGAGTACATGGCCGAGCGGATCTGGCCGGGCACGCGGGCGCTGGCACAGGCGCACCTGGACGCGGGCCAGCGGGTGTGGCTGGTCACGGCGGCGCCGGTGGAGATCGCCCAGGTGATCGCGCGCCGACTGGGCCTGACCGGAGCACTCGGGACGGTGGCCGAGTCCATCGGCGGCGTGTACACCGGCAAACTGGTGGGCGAGCCGCTGCACGGCCCGGCCAAGGCGGAGGCCGTCCGCGCGCTGGCGACCGCGGAGAACCTGGACCTGAACCGCTGCGCGGCGTACAGCGACTCCCACAACGACATCCCGATGCTCTCGCTGGTCGGTCACCCGTACGCGATCAACCCGGACTCCAAGCTGCGCAAGCACGCCCGCACCGAGGACTGGCGCCTGCGGGACTACCGCACGGGACGCAAGGCGGCGAAGGTCGGCATCCCCGCGGCGGCGGGCGTGGGCGCGGTGGCCGGCGGCACGGCCGCGGCCATCGCGATGCATCGACGCCGGCGCTGACGCCGGCCGCTCCCGGCCACCCCTGCCGTCCCCGCCACCCCCTGTCACCCCCTGTCACCCGGTCAACCCCTCGGTGACGGACACCCGTACGGCCGCCGGCCCGATCAGCGGGGAGCGAAAGTGGCACCCCGCCCGCGAACCCGGCCAATCCAACTGCCGTACCCCGCAACCCCGCTGTCCAGTCCTCTTGGCTGCACACGGCCACAACACGTCCGCACCGAACCGGGATGCGAAGCATTTCGGTCAATATTCGGTCACCGTCGGATGCCTGAACGAACGTCAACAGGTCACCGAAACGACGGAATCGACGATTTCGACAACTCGGCGTAGCAAGGCCTTCACGAAGCGTTATTCTCCTCAGACGCAAACCGGTACCCCTCCGTCGCTACGACGGGTGAAAGGTTCCGCACTGCACGTGATGGAAGCTCTGCCTCTGGGAGTCCCGTGTACCCACACGTCGGGGTTGACGACCCGGGCCTGACCGCACTGCGCACAGCAGTCACGGCGGCCCGGGAGTTGCTGCGCGGCTGCGTCCCCACCGCGTACGCCGTCCCCGCATACGCCGTCCCCGCACCCGCCGGCCCCTGCCCCACCGCCGCCGACACGCCCGTCGGTCCCTGCTACGCCCTCGCCGACGACAGCGCCGCGGTGGGAAGACACCGGGGCGGACGGTCGTCCGGCGCCACCACCGCCCGCCGTCCCGCCGCGGACAGCGACAGCGCCAGAATGATGGAGCTCGTGGAACGCGCCCAGGCGGGCGAGGCCGACGCCTTCGGACGGCTCTACGACCAGTACAGCGACACCGTGTACCGCTACATCTACTACCGGGTGGGCGGCAAGGCGACCGCCGAGGACCTCACCAGCGAGACCTTTCTGCGGGCACTGCGCCGCATCGGCACCTTCACCTGGCAGGGGCGCGACTTCGGCGCCTGGCTCGTCACCATCGCCCGCAATCTCGTCGCCGACCACTTCAAGTCCAGCCGCTTCCGCCTCGAGGTCACCACCGGGGAGATGCTCGACGCCAACGAGGTGGCGCGGTCCCCCGAGGACTCCGTCCTCGAATACCTGTCCAATGCCGCCCTCCTCGATGCCGTACGACGTCTCAACCCCCAACAGCGCGAATGCGTCACGCTCCGATTCCTCCAGGGTCTCTCCGTCGCGGAGACCGCCCGCGTGATGGGCAAGAACGAGGGAGCGATCAAGACCCTCCAGTACCGGGCCGTCCGCACCCTCGCGCGGCTCCTCCCCGAGGACACGCGCTAGCGTCACCATCAGTGACGGGCAACGCGCCCCGGGTGACACTCCGTTGACTTCCCGAACCCACACGCCGGTGCACGTAACCCATGCGCCGTGCCGCTCGTTGTGCGGGATACAGGCTCCCTGTGGTCAATCCCCGACCGACTCCGATCACCCGATCGTGTGGACATGGTCAGGGGGTGGAACCCTCAGAACCCCCTGGGGAGTCGACCGTCATGACGAGAGGAGGTGCCGCCAGTGATCGCGAACGTATCGGCGCACCGGCGGGCGAACGCCTTCGCCCAGGCCCTGGAGGAGCAGTCCGATCGGGGCACGGCGGCCGAACAGTCCAAAGGATCGGCCCCGGCTCCGGCCGCTGCGGAGACGGAACAGGCGCGGCTGCTCACGCTGGCCGCCGGTCTCGGCGAGTTGCCCAGGCCGGAGCTGGATCCCGAGGTCAAGGTCGTCCAGCGGGCCCGACTGGTGGCCGCGTTCGAGGCCATGCTCCAAGAAGGCGCCGCCGAGGGCGAGACAGCGGATCCGTCCGTACCCGACCAGCGTTCACGCCGCGCCCGGGGCGCACACCGGGCAACCCCGCTGGGAAAGCTGAGACCGCGCTCACGCCTGGCCAAGGGCCTCACCGCGGGCGGACTCGGCGTCACCGTGGCCGCGGGCGCCTTCGGCGGAGTCGCCGCCGCCAGTTCCGACGCGCTGCCCGGCGACTCGCTCTACGGCCTCAAGCGCGGCATGGAGGACGTCAAGCTCGGCCTGGCCGACGGCAACGACGAGCGGGGCCGCGTCTTCCTCGACCACGCCTCCACCCGCCTCGGCGAGGCCCGCCGGCTGATGGAGCGCGGCCGCAGCGGCGACCTCGACCACGAGTCCCTCGGTGAGATCCGCCGCGCCCTGGCCGGCATGCGGCACGACGCGTCCGAGGGCCATCGGCTGCTGCGTGACGCGTACCGGCACGACCCGGACTCCCTCGGCCCCATGCGGGCCCTCTCCTCCTTCTCGCACGCGCACCGGCAGGTCTGGGGATCCCTCCGCGACCGGCTGCCGCCGCAGCTCGGTGACGTCAGCGAGCAGGTCTCGTCGGTGTTCGACGCCATAGACGAGGACGTCGCCCCGCTGCAGTCCCTGCTTCCCGAGCCCTCCGTCCGGGAGGGCGGCGGCGACGGCAGCCGGAGGCGCGGCGACTCCGGGTCCACGCCGAGCGGGCCGTCCGGTACGGACAGCTTCCGGACGCCCGGCACCGGCACCGACGGCTCCGCCGACGAGGACGGCACCGGCAGCGGTGACCCCAGCAGGTCCGCCGACTCCGGAGACAAGGGCGAGGGCCTGCTCGACGGCACCACCGGCGGGCTGCTCGACCCGCCCGAGGAGAGCGGCGGGGCCGGCACCTCGCCGCCCGCCGACGGCGGCCCCACCGCGCCGGCCCCGCCCGACGTCACGCTCCCGCCCCTCCTCCCCGGTCTGCTGCCGGGGCTGGGCATCGACAGCGAGGACGGGGAGTAGGGCGCGGCGGAGCGACCGCGCGGGTGGGCGGGTTCCCCGGTGGCCGGGGAACCCGCCCCGTCACGTACCCACCACGTACGGGTCTTCTAGAAGAACACGGACCGTCGCTGCACCAGCAGCTTGTAGAGGGTGTGCTGGATCTGTTCCCGGACCTGGTCGGTCAGGTTGAACATCAGCATCGGGTCCTCGGCCGCCTCCGGCGGGTAGCTCTCCGTGTGGATCGGCTCGCCGAACTGGATGGTCCACTTCGTCGGCAGCGGGATCGCGCCGAGCGGGCCGAGCCACGGAAAGGTCGGAGTCAGCGGAAAGTACGGGAACCCGAGCAGCCGCGCGATGGTCCTGCCATTGCCGATCATCGGGTAGATCTCCTCGGCCCCGACGATCGAACACGGGATGATCGGCGTCCGCGCGCGCAGCGCCGTGGACACGAAGCCGCCGCGGCCGAAGCGCTGCAGCTTGTAGCGGTCGGCGAAGGGCTTGCCGAGGCCCTTGAAGCCCTCCGGCATCACCCCCACCAGTTCCCCCTGCTCCAGCAGCCGTGCCGCGTCCTCGGCGCAGGCCAGGGTGTGACCGAGCTTGCGGGCGAGTTCGTTGACCACCGGCAGCATGAACACCAGGTCCGCCGCGAGCAGCCGCAGATGCCGGTCGGCGGGGTGGTTGTCGTGGACGGCGACCTGCATCATCAGGCCGTCCAGCGGCAGCGTCCCGGAGTGGTTGGCGACGATCAGGGCGCCGCCCTCGGAGGGGATGTTCTCGACGCCCTTCACCTCGACCCGGAAGTACTTCTCGTACACCGGGCGCAGCAGGGACATGAGGACCTGGTCGGTGAGCTCCTCGTCGTAGCCGAAGTCGTCGACCGCGTAGTCCCCGGTGAGCCGGCGGCGCAGGAAGGCCAGCCCGCTCGCGACCCGCTGCTCCAGGCCGCCGCCTTCGTCCCCGGAACCGGATTCCGCACCGGGGCCGACGCCGGACGCGGCACCACCGTCGTCATGCTCTGCACGGGCTTCACGGGGCTCGCGGGACTCAGGGGGCACCGGGGCATCGTCCCCGGCGGACGCCCGCCCCGGCAGGGGCTGGACGTCGCCCATCCCGGCAGCCCCCGCGCCCTGGCGCCGGTTTCCCGCACCCCGGCGGCGCGACGGGCGCTGCGCGGCGCCCCCGGCTCCCCCCGCGCCCCCGCGGGAGCGGTCGTCGTCGAACGGAATGACCTTGGCGTCCGCCATCGTTGCTGCGCTCCTCAGTTGGCGCTCTGCTTCGGGGGGTGACCGCTGCCCGTGCCCGGCAGGGGCAGCGCGGCGATCCGGTCGACGGCCCCGGCGAGGGCCTCCGGCGGGAGCAGCCCGGGGCCGCGGCTGCGCACGAAGTCCGTGAACGTTTCTGCTGTCGTGTACGTCGCCGTGAAACCCAGCGTCTCGCGCATCTGGTCCGTCGCCACCACCCGGCCGTGCGTGAGCAGCCGGATCTGCTCGGGTGAGAAGTCCGACATCCCCAGCGTACGCACCAGCGAGCCCGCCCAGGTGACCGCCGGGAGGAGCAGGGGCACGGTCGGCCGGCCGAGCCGCCTGGAGCACTGGGACAGCGTCAGGACACCGTCCCCGGCGATGTTGAAGGTGCCACTGTTGAGCGTGCCGCGCCGGGGTTCGTACGAGGCGAGGCGCAGGACGTCGATCACATCGTCCTCGTGCACGAACTGCAGCCGCGGGTCGTAGCCGAACACGGTCGGCAGCACCGGCAGCGAGAAGTACTCGGCGAGCGGGCTGTCCGCGGCGGGGCCCAGGATGTTGGCGAACCTGAGCACGCACACGGCGACGTCCGGGCGGCGGCGCGCGAAGCCGCGCACATAGCCCTCGACCTCGACGGTGTCCTTCGCGAAGCCGCCGCTGGGCAGGGACTTGGGCGGGGTCGTCTCGGTGAAGACCGCCGGGTCGCGGGGCGCGGAGCCGTAGACGTTCGTACTGGACTTCACGACCAGCCGCTTGACTCCCGGGGACTTCTGGCAGGCACCGAGCAGCTGCATGGTGCCGATGACGTTGGTCTCCTTGAGTGCCGTCCGGCTGCCGCTGGCGAGCGGCGTGCCCGTGACGTCGAGGTGCACGACGGTGTCGGCTCCGGCTTCGGCGAGCACGCGCGCGACGGTGGGCTGCCGGATGTCGGTCTGGACGAAGTCGGCACCGCCCAGGTGGTGCGCGGGCCGGACCGCGTCCACGGCGACGACCCGGTCCACGTCCGGATCACGCAGGATCCGCCGGACGAAACGGCCTCCCAGCGGACGGGCCGCTCCGGTCACGAGCACGACTTTCCCCAAGACCAGCGCCTTCCTCTTGCTTTCGCCCTGCCTACGCCCTGCCTACGCCTGGCTTCGCCCTGCCCGCGCCACGCGCCCGACCCCTGTGATGACAGTGGCCCCCCACCAATGCGGTGGGGGGCCACTGAACACGCTTCCGCGTCGTCGCTTACTTCTTGTTGCGACGCTGAACGCGCGTGCGCTTGAGCAGCTTGCGGTGCTTCTTCTTGGCCATCCGCTTGCGCCGCTTCTTGATAACAGAGCCCACGACTACCCTCGCTCACTTCTCATCACTCGGTGTTTGGGCGCCATGGGCCCACACGACCTACGAGGGGCTAGCCTACCCGCCCGAGCGCTGAGGTCGTAATCGAGGTGACCGGGGAGGCCCGTGAGTGCCCTTGTGCGGATCTCCCCGGCTCGCCGTCAGGCGGTTTCCACCCCCACATAACTCTCACGGAGGTACTCGTGAACCGCTTGCTCCGGGACACGGAAGGACCGCCCCACCCGGATCGCGGGCAGATGACCACTGTGCACCAGGCGGTACACGGTCATCTTCGACACTCGCATCACCGAGGCGACTTCCGCCACGGTAAGGAACCGAACCTCGTTCAGAGGCCTTTCGCCAGCTGCAGCCATGACACACCTGAACCTTCCGCACTCGACGGCCACCGGCTTCCCCTTCCGGTGACTCTTCGTCGTTGCGTGCTCACTCCCCAATGTAGGGGCGGGTGATGCGAGTGGGGAAGAGGTGTACCCATCGGCGGCCTACTGTGACAGACACGCCCGATTGAGTACGTAGCGGGTCAGCGGCAGGTAGTAAGCGGACCGCACGCCGTCATCAAGTGGAACGACCGCCGAGAGGCACCCCTCGGCCTCCCCCACGAACGGGGCGGGGTCGTTCACATCGGCCAGCGCGATGGCCTCGAACCCCAGCTGACCTGCCCCGCAGGCCCAGCCGTGGTCTCCGATCACCAACCCGGGAAGCGGCCCGCCGGCCTCGGCGGCCGCGGCGAGCGCGGTCCGAACCGGGAGCGGGGAGTGCGTGTGTGCGCCGGGCTCACCACCGGGGCGTTCGGCAGGCGCACCCCGGACCAGCGCGACTCCTCGTACGTAGTCGAGGTGGTGCGTACGTAGACCGAACCGGGTCGTTATGTCGACACAGCGACCCTGCGCCGGGGTGAGGACGTCACATCCCGCCGCCGACAGAGCGTCTGCCAGAGCGACGTAGAAGCCGAGCAGCCGGTGCGGATGACCGGTGCCGAGCAGCACGGGCGCACCGCTCCGGGCAGCGGCCGCGATCCGTTCCGCATAGACGTCCAGGGCGGCCAGAGTGCGCTCCGGGTCGATCACATCATGCCCGGAAACATGACGGGGATCGGCCGAAACCCCACACCTGACCGCCATCAGCTCGATCAGTTCCCGCTGCCCCCATACCCCTGCCGGGTCGAGTCCGATCAGGGCGCGCGGGTCCCGGGCGGCGAAGAGCCGGTAGCTCCGCAGACTCTCCTCCCGCGTGGTGGCCACGGTCCCGGACAACCGGGCGGCCAGCAGATGCGCACGAAGCCCGGCGACACCCGGAACGGCAGGTGGGTCAGCACCCGGAACGGCAGGTGGGTCCACGGGGGGATCGGTGGGGAGGCCGGTGGGCGGGTCGGTCGTGGTCGGCACGGCAGCGATCGTGCGCGATCGGGACCCGCGCCGCCCGGGAACCCGGGAAACACCGCACGGTCGGCGTAACCGCGCAGGAGCCACGTCGCCGCGTAGAGGCAGGGGCAGCGCGGGCCCGCGCCCCGCGCCCCGTACGGCGGGCCGGGCTAGGGCAGCAGCCCTCGCAGCGGGAACACCGCGCGCCGGGTCGCCAGTACCGCCTGGTCGAGACGGTCCGCCGGGTCGTAGCCGTCCTCCCAGGAGGCCCAGGACACGGGCCACCGGCCGTCGGTCATCCGCATCGGACCCGGCTGCCGGGTCCGGGCGTACACCTCCTGCCGCCAGCTCTCGGGGATCATCGTCGCCGGATCCACCGGCTTCCCGGCCGCGATCCCCACCAGATGCGTCCAGGACCGCGGGACGACCTCCACCACCGCGTAACCGCCACCGCCCAGCGCCACCCAGCGCCCGTCGGCGTACTCGTGCGCCAGCTCGTGGCACGCCACCTGCACCGCGCGCTGCGCGTCCAGCGACACCGCCAGATGTGCCAGCGGATCCTCGAAGTGCGTGTCCGCCCCGTGCTGCGTCACCAGCACCTGCGGCCGGAAGTCCGCCAGCAGCTCCGGCACCACGGCGTGGAACGCCCGGAGCCAGCCCTCGTCACCGGTCCCGGCCGGCAGGGCGAGGTTGACCGCGCTGCCCTGCGCGCTGTCCGCCCCGGTCTCCTCCGGCCACCCGGTCTGCGGGAACAGCGTCCGGGGATGCTCGTGCAGCGACACCGTGAGGACCCGCGGGTCCTCCCAGAACGCCGCCTGCACCCCGTCCCCGTGATGCACGTCGACGTCGACGTACGCGACGCGTTCGACGCCCAGCTCCAGCAGCCGGGCGATGGCCAGCGCCGCGTCGTTGTACACACAGAACCCCGAGGCCGCTCCCGGCATCGCGTGGTGCAGCCCGCCCGAGAAGTTCACCGCGTGCAGCGCCTCCCCTCGCCACACGGCCTCGGCCGCACCCACCGACTGCCCCGCGATCAGCGCCGACGCCTCGTGCATCCCCTCGAAGGCGGGATCGTCCGTCGTCCCCAGCCCGTACGACTGGTCCGCGGCCGCAGGGTCCGCCGACGCCGCCCGCACCGCGCCGATGTAGTCCTCGCGGTGCACCAGCCGCAGCGTCGACCCACCGGCCGTCTTCGCCGCGACCACCCCCACCTCGCGGTCCAGCCCCAGGGCTGCCACCAGACTCCGGGTCAGCGTGAGCCGGACCGGGTCCATCGGATGGTCCCGGCCGAAGTCATAGCCCGTTACTGCCTCGTCCCACATCAGCTGTGTGCGGCCGCTCATGCCCGCCACCGTATCGGTCCGGTTCGGAAGCGAACGACCTGGCGTACACGAGTGTCACCAGCACCAACACCATCGGCACCAGCATCGCCCCGCGATGGCTCCAGACGTCCCCGAGCACCCCGACCAGCGGAGAGCCGATCAGGAACCCCACATAGTTGAAGACGTTGAGCCGTGCCACGGCCGCGTCCGACGCCCCGGGGAACAGCCGCCCCGCCGCCGCGAAGGTCTGCGGCACCAGCACACAGAGCCCCAGTCCCAGCAGCGTGAACCCCAGCATCCCCACCCACTCACCCGGCGCCCCGGCGACCACGGCGAACCCCGTCGCCGCCACCAGCGCCCCGGCCCGCACCACCGCCACGGCACCGAAGCGCCGCACCCCGAAGTCCCCGATCGTCCGCCCCAGCAGCGTGGTGACCATGTAGACGTTGTACGGAACGGTCGCCATCTGCTCCGAGCTCCCCAGCACGTCTTGGAGGTACTTCGCGCTCCAGTTCGAGACCGTCGAGTCCCCGATGTACGCCACCGTCATCACCAGGCACAGCGGCAGCAGCAGCTTGAAGGCGACGGACCCGGACCCGCTCTCCACGGCCGGCCCGGAGTTGTCACCCTCGCCCTCGCGCTGCTCCTGGTCCACGTACCGCCGGCTCCCGACCAGCACCGCCGGCATCAGCACCAGCACGACCGGCAGATACGACACCCACAGCGCCAACTGCCAGTACGCCCCCACCCACGCGAGCGACGCCCCGGCGATCCCGCCCAGGCTGTAGGCGGCGTGGAAACTCAGCATGATGCTGCGCCCGTACGCCCGCTGGAGACTCACCCCGAGCATGTTCATCGAGGCGTCCAGCGCCCCCACCGCCAGCCCGAACACGGCCAGCGCCACGGCCAGCCCGGCCATGTGCTCCCCCGCCCCGACCCCGAGCAGCGCCAGCAGCACGACCGGCTGCGACCACCGCAGGACCCGGCTCGGCGGCACCCCCTTCACCAGGCGCTCCGTCACCACACTCCCGATACCGGCGAGCACCGGCACCGCGGCGAGGAAGGCGGGCAGCAGCGCGTCGGAGACCCCGTACCGGTCCTGGATGGCCGGGATCCGCGTCACGAGCAGGGCGAAGGCGACTCCCTGCACCAGGAAGGCGAACGCCAACGAGGCCCTGCCGCGCCGCAGCACATCAGTCATGGCGGCGAGCGTAGGACCCCGGCGTACCGGTGGGTAGGCCCGGCCGAAGATGAATCGTGCTCAGTTCTTCCTCAGGAGCCCAAGCAACTCTCCCGGGTGCGAGAAGAGTTGTGTGGCGCCCGCCAGCTTCTCGGCCGGCGTCATCGAGGTGAACCCGTACACGTCCATCCCGGCCGCGACCGCTGCCTGGACGCCCAGTGGACTGTCCTCGACCACGGCACACCGCTCCGGCGCGACCCCCATCCGCTCCGCCGCGTACAGGAACAGGTCCGGTGCCGGCTTGCCCCGCCCCACATCCTGGGAGCTGAAGATCCGCTCGTCTTCGAACCACCGGTCGAGCCCGGTCGTACGGTGCCCCACCCGGATCCGCTCATGGCTCCCGGACGAGGCCACGCAGTACGGCACCCCGTCGGCCGCCAGCGCCTCCAGCACCTCGACCGCACCGGCCACCGGCTTCAACTCCCGCTCGAACGCGGCGAAGACGCGGCCATGGAACACATCGTCGAAGTCGTCCGGCAACCGCTGCCCGGTCCGCTCCTCCACCAGGTCGTGCACCCGGTGCATGGCGGACCCCATGTAGTCGCGGATGGAGTCCTCGTACGACGTCGGATGTCCGAGCTCGGTGAGGTAGCCGGCCAGAAGCCTGTTGGAAATGGGCTCACTGTCGACGAGGACACCGTCGTTGTCGAAAACAACCAGGTCATAGCGCATGACTCCGACCCTAAACGCAGAAAGCCCCGTGCCGAAGGGCACGGGGCTTTCTCTGCAAGAATTGTTCGGCGGCGTCCTACTCTCCCACAGGGTCCCCCCTGCAGTACCATCGGCGCGGTAGGGCTTAGCTTCCGGGTTCGGAATGTGACCGGGCGTTT
>NZ_JBHXQZ010000080.1:0-18323 GCF_042717095.1 Streptomyces sp. NPDC058632
GCTCGGGGGAGCTTGAGGACGCGGCCGTTCAGGCTGAAAGCGGGAGTCCGGGGGCGCAGCCCCCGGGGCCGGGGAGGGAAGGGGCGGCGGGGGCGAGGAAACAAGAGCCGCACCCGCATCCCACCCCGCACACGACAACGCCCCGGCCCCCCGGGCCAGCGAGACCAACGCCTCCAGATCACACCCCTCGGCCACCTGAGCAGCCATCGCACCGACCGCGTCGACCGCCCCCGCCCGCCGCTCGGCGACCGGCACCAGCCCCAGATGCCGGGACGGCGTCTCGACCTGGGCGGCCCGCCGCAGGACACCCAGCACGGGCACGCCGACGGAGTCGAGCGCCTCCCGCAGCAACGCCTCGTGCCGGTCCGAGGCGACCTTGTTGAGGATCACGCCCCCGATCCGCACCTCCGGGTCCCAGGACACGAACCCGTGCACCAGCGCCGCCACCGACCGCGACTGCGACGACGCGTCCACGACCAGCACCACGGGCGCCCGCAGCAGCTTCGCCACCTGCGCCGTGGACGCCAGCTCCCCTTCGCCCGCGGCCCCGTCGTACAGCCCCATCACGCCCTCGACGACCGCGATGTCACACCCGCGCGCCCCGTGCAGGAACAACGGCCCGATCAGCTCGGGCCCGCACAGATACGCGTCCAGGTTGCGCCCCACGCGCCCGGTGGCGAGCGCGTGATACCCGGGGTCGATGTAGTCCGGCCCGACCTTGTGCGGGGACACGGCGAGCCCCCGCGCGGTGAGCGCGGCCATCAGCCCCGTGGCAACGGTGGTCTTGCCACTGCCCGAGGAGGGCGCGGCGACGACCAGCCGAGGCACCGGCGACATCACCACTCGATGCCCCTCTGCCCCTTCTGCCCCGCGTCCATCGGATGCTTGACCTTGGACATGTCGGTCACGAGGTCGGCGAGGTCCACCAGTTTCCCCGGCGCGTTCCGCCCCGTGATCACGACATGCTGGGTCCCGGGCCGCCCGCGCAGCACCTCGACGACCTCGTCGGTGTCGACCCACCCCCAGTGCATCGGGTACGCGAACTCGTCGAGCACGTACAGCCTGTACGTCTCGGCGGCCAGGTCGCGCTTGACCTGCTCCCAGCCCTCCCGGGCCTTCTCCTCGTTGTCCATCTGGGCGTCCCGCTGCACCCAGGACCAGCCCTCGCCCATCTTGTGCCACCTGACGCTGCCACCCTCGCCGGAGGCACCGAGCACCCGCAGCGCGTTCTCCTCGCCGACCTTCCACTTCGCCGACTTGACGAACTGGAACACCCCGATCGGCCAGCCCTGGTTCCAGGCCCGCAGCGCCAGCCCGAAGGCGGCCGTCGACTTGCCCTTCCCGATGCCCGTGTGCACGACGACCAGCGGACGATTGCGCCGCTGACGCGTTGTCAGCCCGTCGTCCGGCACGGCACTCGGCTGTCCCTTCGGCATTACGCGGCCCTCCTCGCGCCGGTGGCCCCCTGCACGTCCCGGACCAGCCCGGCGATCGAGTCCGCCCGCAGCTCGGCCAACGTCACCGCCGTACCGCCCAGCTCACCCGCGAGCTGCCCGGCGAGCCCCAGCCGCACCGGCCCCGACTCGCAGTCCACGACCACGCAGGCCGTCCCCTCGGCGGCGAACAACCGCGCCGCCCGCCCGGCGAGGGCGACCGGCTCCGGGCCACCGGTGGCCCGCCCGTCCGTCACCACGACCACCAGCGCCCGCCGCGCGGGGTCGCGCAACCGCTCCACCCGCAGCACGTCGTGCGCCTTGAGCAGCCCGGCCGCCAGCGGCGTACGCCCGCCGGTCGGCAGCGACTCCAACCGGACCGCCGCCGCGTCCACCGACGACGTCGGCGGCAGCACCACCTCGGCGGCCGACCCGCGGAAGGTCACCAGCCCCACCTTGTCCCGCCGCTGGTAGGCGTCCAGCAGCAGCGACAGCACGGCGCCCTTGACGGCGCCCATCCGCTGCCGCGCCGCCATCGAACCGGAGGCGTCCACGACGAACAACACGAGATTGGACTCGCGCCCCTCACGCACCGCCTGCCTGAGATCGTCCCGCCGGACCACCAGTCCCGGACCGCTGCGCCCCCGCGCCCGCTGATGCGGCGCCGCCGCCTGCACGGTCGCCGCCAGGTGCAACTTGGTCAGCGCACCCCGGGGCCGCCGGTTTCCTATGGTCCGCCCGTGCTCGGCCCGCGCCCGCGAGCGCCGCCCGGCGGCACCCTCACCGAGCCCGGGCACGCTCAGCACCTTCGTACGGAAGGGCTCGGCGGCACGCGCCGGGGTCTGCTCGCCCGCGCCGCCACCGGAACCCGGCTGCGGTTCGCCGCCCTCTTTGGCCTCGGGCCGCGCGGCGGTGTCACCGTCGCTCCGCGGGCCGTCGTCGGGCTCGGGCTGCCCGCCGGGGCCGCCGCCGGGCCCCGGGTCGGGATCGTCGTCGCCCTCGCCCTCGCCCTCGCCCTCGCCGGGGCCGCCGAACTCCTCCAGCGTCTCGTCGAGCTTGTCCTCGTCCAGGCCGGGAGCGTCGAAGGGCGAACGACGCCTGCGGTGCGGCAGGGCCAGCAGCGCGGCCTGCCGCACGTCCTCGGCGAGGACATCGGTCCGCCCGGCCCAGGCCGCCAGCGCGGTCGCCGTGCGCGCCATCACGATGTCGGCCCGCATGCCGTCCACCTCGAACGCGGCACAGGTCGCCGCGATCTGCCGCAGTGCCCCGTCGCCGAGGCGCACCGACGGCAGCAGTTCCCGCGCCGCCACGATCCGTGCCCGTACGGCGGCCTCCTCGTCGGCCCAGCGGGCGGCGAAGCCGGCCGGGTCGTCGTCGTACGCCAGCCGCCGCCGGACGACCTCCACCCGCTGGTCGGGCTCGCGCGATGCGGACACCTCGACGGTGAGCCCGAAACGGTCCAACAACTGGGGGCGCAACTCCCCTTCCTCGGGGTTCATGGTCCCGACGAGCAGGAAACGGGCCGCGTGGCGTACGGAGACGCCCTCGCGTTCGACGTACGAGGCGCCCATGGCGGCCGCGTCCAACAGGAGGTCGACCAAGTGGTCGTGCAGCAGGTTGACTTCGTCGACGTAGAGGATCCCGCGATGAGCGTCGGCGAGCAGGCCCGGTTCGAAGGCCTTGACGCCCTCGGAGAGCGCCCGCTCGATGTCGAGCGCACCCACCAGCCGGTCCTCGGAGGCGCCGACGGGCAGCTCGACCATCCGCGCCGGCCTCCCGGCCCCCGGCCCCGGCTCGTGCGGCCCGTCCGGGCACGCGGGGTCGGGGGAGTCGGGGGCGCAGGAGAAACGGCATCCGGGGACCACCGTCACCTCGGGCAGTAGCGCCGAGAGGGAGCGTACCGAGGTGCTCTTGGCGGTCCCTTTCTCCCCCCGGACAAGTACTCCGCCCACGGCGGGACTCACCGCGTTGAGGAGCAGCGCCAGACGTAGGTCGTCCTGTCCGACGACGGCGTTGAAGGGGTAAGGGGTACTCACGCCTTGATCACTCCTTCGGGTGACTTACGGGAAGTCGGCTCGATTCCGCGCGGTGGGCCCACCATGATCGAAACCTGCTCCCCGCCGACGCGGGGATGGCCCGTCCTGTTTCTCCGGGTCGAATACGTACTCGGAGTTCTCCCCGCTTGCGCGGGGATGTTCAGGGAGATCACGCGTCTCCCTCCAGATCGCCCTCGAGTTCGAGATAGGTCGCCCGGAGCCGGTCCAGGGTCTCCTGGTCCGGCTCCGCCCACAGCCCTCGGTCGGCTGCCTCCAACAAGCGTTCGGTGATGCCCCTCAAAGCCCAGGGGTTGGACTTCCTCATGAAGTCTTGGTTCTCCGCCGAGAACACGTACTCCACCGCAAGTCGCTCGTACATCCAGTCGTCCACGACCCCGGCCGTGGCGTCGTACCCGAACAGGTAGTCGACGGTGGCCGCCATCTCGAAGGCGCCCTTGTAGCCGTGCCGCCGCATGGCCGCCATCCAGCGCGGGTTGACCACCCGGGCCCGGAAGACCCGGTGCGTCTCCTCGCCCAGCGTCCGGGTCTTCACCTGGTCCGGCGTCGCCGAGTCGCCGACGTACGCCTCCGGGCTCGCCCCCGTCAGGTGCCGCACCATGGCGACCATGCCGCCGTGGTACTGGAAGTAGTCGTCCGCGTCGACGAGATCGTGCTCGCGCGTGTCGACGTTCTTCGCCGCGACCGCGATCCGCCGGAACGCCGTCTCCATGTCGCCGCGCGCCGCCCGTCCGTCGAGCCCGCGCCCGTAGGCGTAGCCGCCCCACACCGCGTACACCTCGGCGAGGTCCGCGTCGGAGCGCCAGTTGCGGGCGTCGATCAGGGGCAGCAGACCGGCACCGTACGCGCCCGGCTTGGAGCCGAAGATGCGGGCGGTGGCCCGCCGCCGGTCGCCGTGCTCGGCGGTGTCCGCGTCGGCGTGGGCGCGGACGTAGTTCTGCTCGGCGGGCTCGTCCAGTTCCGCCACCGCGCGTACCGCGTCGTCGATCAGTCCCACGACGTGCGGGAACGCGTCCCGGAAGAAGCCCGAGATGCGCACCGTGACGTCGATGCGCGGCCGGCCCAGCTCTTCGAGGGGGACCACCTCGAAGCCGGTCACCCGGCGCGACGCGTCGTCCCACACCGGACGGCAGCCCAGCAGCGCCAGGATCTCGGCGATGTCGTCGCCCTGGGTGCGCATCGCGGACGTGCCCCACACCGTCAGGCCGACCGACTTCGGGTACTCGCCCGTGTCCTGCAGATACCGCTGGACCAGGGAGTCCGCCAGCGACTGCCCGACCTCCCAGCTCAGCCGGGACGGAATCGCCTTGGGGTCGACGGAGTAGAAGTTCCGGCCGGTCGGGAGCACGTTGACCAGCCCGCGCGTCGGTGAACCCGACGGGCCCGCCGGGACGTAACCGCCGTCCAGCGCCCGCAGGATGTGCCCGATCTCGTCCGTCGTCCGGGCCAGCCGGGGCACGACCTCGGTGCAGGCGAACTCCACCACCGCCACCGCGTCCGGGAGTTCGGCACCCAGCACCTCGCGCACCAGCGGCGCGCTCTTCTCGACCGCCCAGCCGCGCTCCTCCATGCCCTCCGCGATCCGCCGGCACAGCTGCTCCAGCAGGTCGACCGCGTCGGCGGCCGAGCGGGCCGGGCCGTCCACCAGTCCCGTCAGCTCCACCGGTACCTTCACCGGGGCGCCGGGTTCGGCCAGCAACTCCTTCTCCACCAGCCCGAAGTGCTCGGCGAGCGAGGCCCGAAGGCCCGGCAGCGCGTTCGCCTGCCCGCCCCACACCTGGGAGGCGCGCAGTACGGCGAGCACCAGGTTGACGCGCGGCTCGCCGACCGGGCCGCCGCCGAGAACGTGCAGTCCGTCGCGGATCTGCACGTCCTTGATCTCGCACAGATAGCCGTCGATGTGCATGACGAACGAGTCGAAGTCGTCGTCGTCCGGCTGGTCGTCCACATGCAGGTCGTGGTGGAGCTCGGCGGCCTTGACCAGGGTCCAGATCTGCGCCCGTACCGCCGGAGCCTTCTCCGGGTCCAGGTCGGAGACCAGCGCGTACTCGTCGAGGAGCTGCTCCAGTTTCGCCAGGTCGCCGTAGGTGTCGGCACGCGCCATCGGCGGGACGAGGTGATCGACCACCGTCGCGTGCCCGCGCCGCTTGGCCTGGGTGCCCTCACCGGGGTCGTTGACGATGAAGGGGTAGATCAGCGGGAGGTCGCCGAGGACGGCGTCCGGAGCGCAGCCCGCGCTCAGCCCGAGGCCCTTGCCGGGCAGCCACTCCATCGTGCCGTGCTTGCCCATGTGCACGATCGCGTCGGCGCCGAAACTGTTCTCCAGCCAGCGGTAGGCGGCCAGGTAGTGGTGCGACGGAGGCATGTCGGGGTCGTGGTAGATCGCGATGGGGTTCTCGCCGAAGCCGCGCGGAGGCTGGATCATCACCACGACGTTCCCGAACCGGAGGGAGGCCAGCACGATGTCGTCGCCGTCCACGTACAGCGAGCCCGGCGGTTCGCCCCACGCCTCGGTCATCGCGTCCCGCAGCGCCGGGTCCAGCGTCCGGAACCACGCCCGGTAGTCCGCGAGCGGCACCCGCGCGGGCGCGGCCGCCAGCTGGTCCTCCGTCAGCCACTCGACGTCGTGGCCGCCCGCCGCGATGAGCCGGTGGATCAGCTCGTCACCGCCGGAGGGGTAGTCGGTGAGCGCGTACCCGGCGTCCCGCAGCGCGTCCAGCACCCGGACCGCCGAGGCGGGGGTGTCCAGGCCGACCGCGTTGCCGACGCGCGAGTGCTTGGTCGGGTACGCGGTGAAGACCAGCGCGAGCTTCTTCTCGGCGTTCGCCTTGTGCTTCAGCGCCGCGTGCCGTACGGCGATCCCGGCGACGCGTGAGGCCCGCTCGGGGTCGGCGACGTAGACCGGGACGTCCTCGGGGCCCTGCTCCTTGAAGGAGAAGGGGACGGTGACCAGGCGGCCGTCGAACTCCGGGATGGCGACCTGCATCGCCGCGTCCATGGGGGAGAGGGCGGCGTCCGACGCCTCCCAGGCGGCCCGCGAGGAGGTCAGGCACAGCCCTTGCAGCACCGGCACGTTCAGGTCGGCGAGGGCACCGATGTCCCAGGCCTCCTCGTCGCCGCCCGCCGACGCCCGCGAGGCGTGCGTGCCGCCGGCCGCGAGCACCGTGGCGACCAGTGTGTCCGCCCGCCCGAGGGTCTCGTACAGCCCGGGGTCGGCGCCGCGCAGCGAACCGCAGTACACCGGCAGGGCGTTGGCGCCGTGCGCCTCGATCGCGTCGCACAGGGTGTCCACGAAGGCGGTGTTGCCGCTCAGTTCATGGGCCCGGTAGAAGAGCACGCCGACGGTCGGGCGGCCCTCCCGTACGGCGCGGGCGCCGTGGACGCCGTACTCCGGCATCTTCCGCGGCTGTTCGAACCCCTCGCCGGTGAGCAGCACGGTGTCCGACAGGAACCGGGCCAGTTCGGTCAGGTTGTCCGGGCCGCCCTCCACGAGGTACTTCAGCGCCTCCGCCACGACACCGGCGGGCACCGACGACTCGGCCATCAGCTCCGCGTCCGGCACGGCCTCCCCGCCGAGCAGCACCGTCGGGATCCCGGACGCCCTGAGCGCCGCGAGCCCGTCCTCCCAGGCGCGCTTGCCGCCCAGCAGCCGTACGACGGCGAGGTCCGCGCCGTCCAGCAGCGCGGGCAGCTCGGCCGTCACGTCCACGCGGGTCGGGTTGCCGATCCGGTAGGAGACGCCGGCGGCGGCGCGGGCCGCCAGCAGATCGGTGTCGGCGGTCGACAACAACAACACTGTGCTCATGCGGGCGCTCCCGGTGGAATGAAAGGCAGTCCTTGCGGCGCGCCCGACTCGATGAGCCGCCAGAGCGCGTCCGTGTCCGCGTGCTGTTCGATCAGGTCGCCGAGCCGGTCGAGCTGCTCCTCGCGCAGCGCGGCGAACGAGGTGTCGGGGGCCGGCACGAAACGGCGCCCCGCGGCGGCGGCCACCTCGCGCAGGAAGGCCCGGCGGAAACCGTCCGACTCCAGCGAGCCGTGCCAGTGCGTGCCCCAGGTCTGCCCGACCCGGCAGCCGTCCAGGCCGTGTCCGCCGTCATCGGAGATGAACGCCGTCCCTCCCCGTACGTCGGCGACCCCGTGATGGATCTCGTAGCCCTCGACGGGCTCCCCGAGGGCCTCCCCGACGGGCCGCGCGAGCGTCTTCTCCCGCGCGAACCGGACCCGTACGGGCAGGATGCCGAGCCCGTCGACCCGGCCGGCGCGGCTCTCCACGTCGTCCTCGATGTGCTCGCCGAGTATCTGGAAGCCGCCGCAGATCCCGAGCACGGGCCGCCCCTCGGCCGCCCGCCGCGTCAGCGCGTGTGCGAGCCCGCGCTCCCGCAGCCACTGAAGCGCCCGTACGGTGCCGCGCGTGCCCGGTACCACCACGAGGTCGGCGTCGGCCAGTTCCTCGGGCCGGTCCACGAAGCGGACCACGACGCCCGGTTCGGCGGCCAGCGCGTCCACGTCCGTGAAGTTGGACATCAGCGGGACCGCGCACACGGCGACCCGCAGCACGTCCTCGCCGACCGGCGCGGCGACCGCGGACTCCCGCACGGCACCCCGCAGGGACACGGCCAGTCCGTCCTCCTCGTCGATGCCGAGCCCGTGACGGAAGGGCAGCACGCCGTACGTGCGCCGCCCGGTCAGACCGTGCAGCATGTCCAGGCCCGGCTCGAGGAGCGAGACATCGCCCCGGAACTTGTTCACCAGGAACCCGGCGACCAGTTCCTGGTCCTCGGGGGACAGCAGCGCGACGGTACCGAAGAAGGAGGCGAAGACACCGCCGCGGTCGATGTCGCCGACGACGAGGACGGGGAGCCCGGCGTTCCTGGCGATCCCCATGTTGACGATGTCGGTGCGCCGCAGATTGATCTCGGCCGGACTGCCTGCCCCTTCACAGATCACCGCGTCATACGTGCCCCGCAACTGCGCGAGACAGTCCAGCACCGTGCCCAGAAGCTGCTGTTGCCGCCCGCCGTGGTAGCCGCGCGCGCTCAGCTCACCGACCGCCCGGCCCAGCAGGACGACCTGGCTGCTCCGCTCCCCGCCGGGCTTGAGCAGCACCGGGTTCATCAGCGCGTGCGGTTCCACCCGGCAGGCCTGGGCCTGCATGGCCTGCGCCCGGCCGATCTCGGCGCCCTCCCGCGTCACGAACGAGTTCAGCGACATGTTCTGCGCCTTGAACGGCGCGACCCTGACGCCCTGCCGCACCAGCCACCGGCAGATCCCGGCGGTCACCACGCTCTTGCCGGCGTCCGACGTCGTACCGGCGACCAGCAGGCCCCCACCACTCATGACGTACATCCCTTCCCACGGTGCGCCGTCCGCACCACCGACCGGATCACCGCTCGTACCACGGGCCGCGCGACGGCGCCGGCACCGAGCGCCAGCCAGCCGACGCGGCGCGAGAGCCGTACCGCGCGGTCGATGTCCGCCACGGTCACGGCACGGCCACCGTCGTTGAGGACGGGCCGGTGCTCGACCCGCCCGGCGTAGGACAGAGTCCCGCCGAGCCGCACGCCGAGCGCACCCGCGAAGGACGCCTCCACGGGCCCGGCGTTGGGACTCGGATGCCTGGCGGCATCCGCGCGCCAGGCCCGCACGGCACCCCGCGGGTCCGGCCCGGCGGCCGAGGCGAGGACGGCGGTCAGCCGTGCCCCGGGCCACCCGGCGACGTCGTCGAGGCGCGCGGAGGCCCAGCCGTACCGCAGGTGGCGGGGGGACTTGTGGCCGACCATGGCGTCCAGGGTGTTGACGGCCCGGAACCCGAGCAGCCCCGGCACACCGGCGACGGCACCCCACACCAGGGCGCCCACCACGGCGTCGGAGGTGTTCTCGGCGACGGACTCCACGACCGCGCGGGCGATTCCGTCGGCGTCCAGTGCCTGCGGGTCCCGCCCGCACAGGTGCGGCAGCCGCGCCCGCGCCGCCGTCACGTCCCCGGACGCCAGGGCGCGCCCGATGGCGCGGGCCTCCCGGGCCAGCGACGTTCCTCCGACGACGGCCCAGGTGGCCGCGCCGGTCAGGGCGATGGAGGCGGCGGGGGAGGAGCGTACGCAGCGGGCGGCCAGGCTTCCCAGAGCGACGGCCCCGCCGACGCAGACGGCGGTGTGCAGCGCGCCGCGGCCCCGGTCGTCCCGCCACAGCATGTGCTCCACGGCAGCCGCGGCCCGCCCGAAGGCGGCGACCGGATGCCCTCGGCGGGGATCGCCGAGGAGCAGGTCGCCGAGGAGGCCGGCAGCGGCGCCGTACGCGAACGCGCGATCGGCACCCACGGGTTCAGCCGGTGGGGGATCCGGTGGGGGTGGCCGCCCCGAGCGGGGGCGGGGCGTCGCTGGTCGACCTGAACAGGCAGCCGGGCATGGCGATATGTCCTCACTCAGGGTGTCCACGCCCTGGTTCGACGAGACCGGCGGCGAGAGTTCCTGGCTCCCGGGGTGGTTCACCCCGGTGACAGTGGCGGGACCGCGCCGGAATCGCACCGGCTTCCTCTCCTGCCGCCCGTATTGGCTCCGGCAGTTCACCATGGTCCGGAAGAACCGTCAACTTGCCGTTGACCTGCGGGGCTGAAGTGTGCCGAGGCCCACAGGAGGTTTCGAAGGGTGAATGCCGGAGGGGTACGGGCACGGCGAACGGGCGGTACGGAGGCAACGCGCCCCGCACCGCCCGCCGGACGGACCGTCAGGCCATGATCAGGTAGATCCCGTACGCCACCGCCGCCACGCAGGCCGCGAAGCAGGCGTAGGCGCCGGTGACCGCGAGGCCCGCGGACTCGCCCCGGGCGGCAGCCCGTTCACGACGGGACAGGCCGGTGATGCCCAGGGTGAACAGGGCCACCAGGGCCACGGTGACCACGAGGCTGACGCCGAAGACGGAACCGAGGGCGGCCCAGTCGATCTCCATGGTGCTCTTCTTCCTTCGCGTCCTGCTGTGGGGTCAGACCGTGGTTTTGGCCGGAGGGGCCGTCGGGTCGGTGGGGGCCGGGACGGCGGCCGAGAGTTCGTCGCTCACGTGGCCCGCCGGCGGGGTGGCCACCGCGGCCATGGCCGCGGTCACGACGCCGCCCTGCTCCCCGTCGGTGTCGTCGGTGCCGTTCACGTTGGTGTGGTCGATGACCTCGCGCCGGGAGACCTTCCAGATCGCGGCGCTGGAGCCGATCAGGAAGACGGCGACGAGGGCGGTGCCCCAGCTGCCGAAGCCGCAGACCCACTCGGCGATCGCCGCGACCAGGGCCGCCGCCGGCAGCGTCAGACCCCAGGCGACGAACATCCGGGTGGCCGTCGACCAGCGGACCACGCCGCCCTTGCGGCCCAGGCCCGCACCCATCACCGAACCGGAGACGGAGTGCGTGGTGGACAGGGAGAAACCGAGGTGGGAGGAGGCCAGGATGACCGTCGCGGCGCTGGTCTGGGCGGCGAAGCCCTGCTGCGGCTGGAGGTCGGTCAGGCCCTTGCCCATGGTGCGGATGATGCGCCAGCCGCCGAGGTAGGTGCCCAGCGCGATGGCCACGCCCGCGGAGAGGATGACCCACAGCGGGGGGTCGGAGTCCGGGGCGAGGGTGCCGCCGGCGACCAGGGCCAGGGTGATGATGCCCATCGTCTTCTGGGCGTCGTTGGTGCCGTGGGCCAGGGAGACCAGACCGGCGGAGGCGATCTGTCCGGCCCGGTACCCCTTCTCGGAGGACTTGCTGCCGGCAGCCTTGCGGCCCAGGCGATAGGTCAGCCGGGTGGCGAACATCGCGGCCAGGCCGGCGACCAGCGGTGCGGCGATCGCGGGGATCAGCACCTTGGTGACCAGGACGTCGCCGTGCACCGCGCCGAAGCCCGCCGAGGCGACGGTGGCGCCGATCAGGCCGCCCATCAGGGCGTGCGAGGAACTGGACGGCAGGCCGACCAGCCAGGTCAGGAGGTTCCAGAGGATCGCGCCGACCAGTGCGGCGAAGATGACCTCGGGACGGATGCCGGCCTCGTCGACGAGGCCTTTGGAGATCGTGTTGGCGACCTCCACGGAGAGGAAGGCGCCCACCAGGTTGAGCACGGCGGACATCGCCACCGCCACCTTGGGCTTGAGAGCACCGGTCGAAATGGTCGTCGCCATCGCGTTCGCGGTGTCGTGGAAACCGTTCGTGAAATCAAACGCGAGTGCGGTTACCACCACAATCGCGAGGATCAGCGAGAAGCTTTCCATTTACCCAGGCAATCGTTCGAAGTCATTGGCACGTTGAAGGTAGGTAACCTGGATGAACGGAAGATGAACTGGGATGGGCATTGGGGTGACCGTGATGGAGCTGACTGCTCCATGGTCGGTCAAGGCGGTCGCGGGCGGGCAGCCGGGGGAGGGCGGGGACGGGCGGGAACCGAAGAAACGCCGTTGAAGAGATTTCGGTCACCCGGCAGGATCACGGCATGGCTGAGCGACAGGTCGACCGGCGGGGCGCGCAGGAGCGGGCGGCGAGCGACGGGGAGGCCCGCGCCTGGACCGCCCTCGTAGGGGCGGCCCGCCGGACCGTCGCGGACGGGCTCGTCGTCGGGACCTCCGGCAACGTCTCGCTGCGGGTGGGGGAGACCGTGCTGGTCACACCGTCGGGCGTGCCCTACGACCGGCTGACCCCGGACGACGTCACCGGCGTCGACCTCACCGGCCGGCAGGTCCTCGGCACCCTGGTCCCGACCAGCGAGCTGCCCCTGCACCTCGCGGTGTACCGCACGACCGGCGCCCGCGCGGTGGTGCACACCCACGCCGTGCACGCGACGGCCGTCTCCACGCTCGTCGACGAACTCCCGCTGATCCACTACATGGCCGCCGCGCTCGGCGGACCCGTACGGGTGGCCCCGTACGCGACCTACGGCACCGACGAGCTGGCCGAGAACATGCTGCGCGCCATCGAGGACCGCACCGGCTGCCTCCTCCAGAACCACGGCACCGTCACCTACGGCACGACCCTCGACCAGGCCTACGACCGCACCGCCCAGCTGGAGTGGATGTGCCGGCTCTGGCTGACCGCCTCGTCCGTCCCCGGCCGCTCCCCGAACCTCCTGTCGACCGACCGGCTCGCAGAGGTCACGGACCGCCTGCAGAGCTACGGCCAGCACGGCTGACCGGCTGGATCGTCCACGGGCTCACGGGCAGCGCGGCCGGCCTGCCCGATGCCGGAGGGCGGCGGTGTGCCGCCCGGAGCGACCGGCCGACGCCGGTGGCGGCCCCCGGCGTAGCGTCCATCGACCGAGTCCCCGGCAGCTCGGCCCCGTGCAGCCGCCGGGGTGGCCGGGCGGCCGGTCCGCCGGGACACTGGGTGGGTGCGTACTGTCAGAGCGACGGCCGCTGCCGTCACCGCCGTGATAGGGGCCTCCGTCGCCGCGGTGGCGGTCGGCCGGCTTGCCAGCGACGCCGCCCTCAAGGCGCCGCCGGGCAGACCCCTGCCCACCGAGCCCCGGCTCACCGTGCACGGCATCGCCACCGGACAGGTCACCCTCACCCGGCACCTCGCCGCGCTGCGGCCCGGCCGCTACGGCCTCGCCGGTGACGGCGCGCACGCGGTCGTCGGACCCGTCCTGGACGGTGTTCCGTCCTCCGCCGACACCGTCGTACGCCGGGTCGAACGCGTCGTACGGGGCACCCTCGAGCCCGGCGACCGGGTCTGGCTCACCCCGAACCTCTACGTCGGCGACCCGGGGACGGCCCTGGGCCTGGACCACACCGACGTCGACGTCCCCGGTGAACTCGGCCCGCTCCCCGCCTGGTTCGTGCCGGGCGTCCGGGACACCTGGGTGCTGGCGGTGCACGGCCTCGGCACCACCCGGGAACACACCATGAACCTCATGGAGTTCCTGCACCGGCACCACTTCCCGGTGCTCGCCCTCGCCTACCGGGGAGACCAGGGCGCACCGCGCTCGCCCGACGGCCTCAACCACCTCGGCGAGACCGAGTGGCGCGACCTCGACGCGGCGATCCGGTACGCGGTGGACGCCGGCGCCCGGCAGGTCGTCCTGCTCGGCTGGTCCACCGGCGCGACCATGGCGCTGCGCGCCGCCGCCCGCTCCGGGCTGCGCGACCACGTCGCCGGGCTGGTCCTCGACTCCCCGGTGCTCAGCTGGGAATCGACACTCCGGGCCCTCGCCGCCGCCCGCCGTACGCCCGGCGCGCTGCTGCCGCTGGCGGTCCGCGCCGCCCAGGGCCGCACCGGCCGCCATGGCGACCACCTCGGCCACCATCACGGTGGTCGTCACCCCGGCACCACAGGGCCGGAGCGCGTCGGCATCCCCGCCCTGATCGTCCACGGCCCCGGCGACACGGTGGCCCCCTGGCTGCCCTCCCGTCGCCTGGCCGCCGCCCAGCCCAACACGGTCACCCTGCACACGGTCGACAACGCTCCGCACGGCGCCATGTGGAACGCCGACCCGCACACCTACGAAGAGGCGCTGCGACGCTTCCTCACCCCTTTCATGTGACCGCCGCGCACCGCGCCGGCCACCCCGGCGGCGGCCCGCGGGACAGCCGTGACCACCGGTTCCACGGGCCGCCGCCGGGGACTCCGCTCCGCCGCGTGTCCCCGGCCCGTCCCGGCGTGTTTCCTTCCGCCGACCGCCCGTGCGCCCCGGTGCATTGGCCATCCCCCTCGCCGCCTGTGACATTCCGTTTGGGTTTTCGGACCGTCAACCGCGAGACTGCACCCGTGACGTCCCGTATCCCGCGCGACTCCAGGCTTCGACTTGTCCGCCCGCGACCCCTGGCCGCCGCCCCCAGGGCGATGAACCAGCAACGCTCGCGCCGCCCCGCGCCACGCCCGCCGGAAGGCACACCGGCCCCTGCGGAGCTGGCCCGAATGGCGCGCTCCGGTCTGGCCGGTGCGGCCCGCGTCGCCCGCTGGGCCGACGCGGCCCTGGGCCCCGGCCGGGGCAGCGCCACCGCCGCCGGCCAGGCCATCCTCTCCGACACGACCGCCGAATGGGCGGCCGACGACCTGGGGCTGACCCCGGCTCAGGTCCGCGCCGACTGGGACACGGCCCGGCTCGCCGGCCTGGTCGAGGTGCACGGCGACACCGCCCGCCCCGGCTGGCGGCTGCGCGCCTGGAACCGCGACGACAGCGCCGTGCTACGCGGCTGGGTCGCTCTGTTCGACGCCTGGTCGCTCGCCCACCCGGAGCCCGAGGGCCACGAGCCCGCCACCGTGGGCGAGGTCGTCTCGGCCATGCCGCAGGTGCTTTCCTTCCTCCAGCTGTCGGCCGGCCCGGTTCCCGTCCCGCAGCTTCTCGACCTCCTGCAGCAGCGGGTCACCGAACTGCGCACGGAACGCTGCGAGGTCGACTACGGGCCCCGCTCCTCCGACCCCGCCCACCCCGAGCCGTCGCCCGGACCCCAGCTCAGACCGGCGGCGGCGCCCGCCCCCGCGCCCACCTCCGCCCCCACCGGGCCGGGTGCCGACGACTCCGCGCTCGCCCCGCTCCTCGACTGGGCCCTGCGCGCCCTCGCCGCCGTGGGCGCTCTCACCTACGGCGAGGGACAGGCCACCCTCACCCCGCTCGGCAGCTGGGCGGTCTGGGTCAAGCTGGAGCAGATCTGCGTCGCCGCCCAGAGCCCCGCCGGGAACATCGAGCAGAGTGCCGAGGACATGCTCCGCGGCTGTGCCCAACTGCGCCCCAACGCCGCCCGCGCCGAGTACCGCGCCTGGCTCGCCGCCCGCCCGGTGGGCAGCGCCGTCACCGAACTGCTCGAGGCCGCCCGCGGTGAGGACGCCCTGCTGCGCGGCCTCGCCTTCGAGGCGCTGCGGGTCGTCGGCGCCCCCGCCGAACCCGAGGTCCGCGCCGTCCACGACGAGCCGACCCTGCGGCCCTACGCCCTGCTGTGGCTCGCCGAGCACGACGGCGCCGACCCCGAGGACGCCCACGAGGTCCTCACCCGGTCGGAGGCCACCTGGCTGTGGGTGGACACCGCGGCCGCGGTCGCCGACCACGGGGAGGCTCCGCTGCTGGTACGGCATCTGGAGTCCGCGGTCCAGCCCACGGTCCCCGCGCTGCTGAACGAGGTGCGCGCCGTCGGACACCCGCGCACCGTCCAGGTCCTGGTCGCCCTGGCCGCCGCGCACCCCGATCCGGCCCTGGCCAAAGCCGTCCGCCGGGCCGCCTTCCAGGTGCACACCGGAAGCTGACACCGCCCGCCCGTTCCGCAGGACCGCCCGCCCGCGCGGTCCTGCGGGCCCGCGGCCGCCCCGACGCTCCCTGCCCCCTCAAACGCGGCCCTTCCCCGCGCAGCCCTCCCCGCTCCCCGTTCACGCCCCCGTCTCGGGCGCGTACGTGCCGAAGCTCCAGACATTGCCCTCGATGTCCCGGGCCATGTAGTCCCGCGAGCCGTAGTCCTGGTCCGTCGGGGGCGTCAGGATCTCCGCGCCCTGCTCCACCGCCCGCCGGTGATGCGCGTCCACGTCGTCCACGACGACGTGGACGCCGACCGGCCCCGAGCCCTCCATCGCCTTGTCGAACGGGCTGCCGGTGCCCTTGGAACCCAGCATCACCGCGCCGTTGCCCTGCACCAGCTCCGCGTGGGCCACACCGCCGCCCTCGTCCTCGTACACCGACAGCTCGGTGAACCCGAAGGCCTCGGTGAGCTGCCGGATCGCCGCCTTCGCGTCCGCGTACAGCAGGGTCGGAAAGATGCCCGGACGCCCGCCACCCGTGCCTGCCACGGTCATCACCCCTTGTGTCCCACAACCGGACAATCGCCGGAAGACCGCCAGAAATTCGACCTGCCGCCCAGTCTGGCACCCCCCACTGACAACGCACCCGGCCCGGCGGGCCACCCGCACCGCACACCCGCACGCCGGAAAAGAGGTTGCGCGGCCCCGTTAGAATGGCTCCCATGGCCATTCTCCTCGCGCATTAGACGGCGGGAACGCCCTCAGCCGCCCACCGCCACCCAACGCCCTGGAGCCTGTCCGTGATCTCCGCCTCCGGCATCGAGCTGCGCGCCGGTGCCCGTGTCCTCATCGAGAGCGCCACCTTCCGTATCGCCAAGGGCGACCGCATCGGCCTGGTCGGCCGCAACGGCGCCGGTAAGACCACCCTCACCAAGGTCCTCGCCGGCCAGGGAGTCCCCGCCGCCGGCAACGTCACCCGCTCCGGCGAGGTCGGCTACCTCCCCCAGGACCCCCGCACCGGCGACCTCGACGTGCTCGCCCGCGACCGCGTCCTGTCCGCCCGCGGCCTGGACACCCTGATCCGCAAGATGCGGGAGAACGAGCAGCGCATCGCCAACGGCCAGGGAACCACCCGCGACAAGGCGCTGAGGCAGTACGAGCGCCAGGAGACCGAGTTCCTCACCAAGGGCGGGTACGCCGCCGAGGCCGAGGCCGCCACCATCGCCGCCGCGCTGAACCTGCCCGACCGGGTGCTCGGCCAGCCGCTGCACACGCTCTCCGGCGGTCAGCGCCGCCGTATCGAGCTGGCCCGCATCCTGTTCTCCGACGCGGACACGCTGCTGCTCGACGAGCCGACCAACCACCTCGACGCCGACTCGGTCGTCTGGCTGCGCGACTACCTCAAGACCTACCGCGGCGGCTTCATCGTCATCTCCCACGACGTCGACCTGGTCGAGACGGTCGTCAACAAGGTGTTCTACCTGGACGCCAACCGCTCCACCATCGACATCTACAACATGGGCTGGAAGCTCTACCAGCAGCAGCGCGAGGCCGACGAGAAGCGCCGCAAGCGCGAGCGGCAGAACGCCGAGAAGAAGGCAGCCGCCCTCAACGCCCAGGCCGACAAGATGCGCGCCAAGGCCACCAAGACCGTCGCCGCGCAGAACATGGCCCGCCGCGCGGAGCGCCTGCTGTCCGGCCTCGAAGGCGTCCGCCAGGCCGACAAGGTCGCCAAGCTGCGCTTCCCCGAGCCGTCCCCCTGCGGCAAGACCCCGCTGACCGCCGAGGGCCTGTCGAAGTCGTACGGCTCGCTCGAGATCTTCACCGATGTCGACCTGGCCATCGACAAGGGTTCCCGCGTCGTCATCCTCGGTCTCAACGGCGCGGGCAAGACCACCCTGCTGCGCCTCCTCGGCGGAGTGGAACAGCCCGACACCGGCACGGTCGTACCCGGCCACGGGCTCAAGCTCGGCTACTACGCCCAGGAGCACGAGACCCTCGACCGGGACCGCACGGTGCTGGAGAACATGCGCTCCGCCGCGCCCGACATGGACCTCGTCGAGGTCCGCAAGGTGCTCGGCTCGTTCCTGTTCTCCGGTGACGACGTCGACAAGCCCGCCGGTGTCCTCTCCGGCGGCGAGAAGACCCGTCTGGCGCTCGCGACCCTCGTGGTCTCCTCGGCGAACGTGCTCCTCCTCGACGAGCCCACCAACAACCTCGACCCGGCCAGCCGCGAGGAGATCCTCGGCGCGCTGCGCACCTACAAGGGCGCCGTCGTCCTGGTCACGCACGACGAGGGTGCCGTCGAGGCGCTCCAGCCGGAGCGGATCATCCTGCTGCCGGACGGCATCGAGGACCTGTGGGGTGCCGACTACGCGGACCTCGTCGCCCTCGCCTGAGCGGTCCCCGGGCCGTCGGACGTCCGGCGCGGACCGGTCGCCGGCGTGATCCACCGCGTATGGATCATTCGGCCCATCGGTGATCCATCATTCGTGTGAGATCTCCTCGTACCCAGGTGTGTCCTGCACTGATGTCGCGGGGGGGGCCCCGATAGGGGGGGGGGCGGGCCCGCCACCCGGGGGAGCCGGGTATTAGAGGGGGGGCACCCCGGGGGGGGGGGGTGGGGACCGCGTGGCTATTTGTATTACGTTGTGTGGTGCGGGT
>NZ_JBHXQZ010000080.1:18333-35985 GCF_042717095.1 Streptomyces sp. NPDC058632
GCGTACACCCCCGCTATTTTAACTTGCGCCCACTTGTTTCAAACATAATGTTTGTCCCTACACCCGTACCCCGGTGTTGCCCTCACTTTGGGGGCGCCCCGCCCCGTCTTGGCCGGGGGGTGCGCCCGCGACACCGTTCTGACCTGGTACTTCGCGGCGGAACCCGTCCGGTGGTGTGGTCGGCACCCTGTGGAATGTGTCATTCCGTATGTGGGGACGCGCTCCTGTCGTCACAACCTTGTCGCACGGACCTTGCCGAATGGGTGGCCATCGGGCCCCGGAGGGGTGATCATGAGGGGACCAGAGCGCACTTCCCATGAGGAGGCACGGGTGGCCGAGACTCTGAAGAAGGGCAGCCGGGTGACCGGCGCCGCGCGCGACAAGCTCGCGGCAGACCTGAAGAAGAAGTACGACGCCGGTGCGAGCATCCGGGCGTTGGCCGAGGAAACCGGCCGTTCGTATGGCTTTGTGCACCGCATGCTCAGCGAGTCGGGCGTCACGCTCCGAGGGCGTGGTGGGGCGACCCGGGGCAAGAAGGCCGCTTCGGCCTGACTCCCCGGACGCCCACGATCCGAGGTGGCCACCCGGTCGGCCGACCGGCCGGGCGGGTGGTTACTGTGCAGTCACTTAGCTGTGCCGCACGGCGGGCCCGGTCCCGCCGTACGTACGGTACGGAGGACGACCGCACCCATCGGAGGCGCTCCATGGCTTCGCCCGCCCAGGACCTTGGTCCCGTACTCGACAAGGACGGCGTACGGCTCACCGTCGACGACGCGGTCGCCACGGTGACGCTGACCAACCCGGCCAAGCGCAACGCGCAGAGCCCCGCTCTGTGGCGGGCGCTGGCCGAGGCGGGCCGGCTGCTGCCGGGCTCCGTGCGTGTCGTGGTGCTCCGTGGCGAGGGCAAGTCCTTCTCCGCCGGGCTCGACCGGCAGATGCTCACCCCCGAGGGCATCGAGGGCGATCCGTCGTTCGTCGAGATGGCGCGCGGCAGCGAGGCCGCCCTCGACGCGACCATCGCCGCGTACCAGGAGGCGTTCACCTGGTGGCGGCGCAGTGACATCGTGTCCATCGCGGCCGTGCAGGGGCATGCCATCGGGGCCGGTTTCCAGCTGGCCCTCGCCTGCGACCTGCGGGTCGTCGCCGACGACGTCCGGTTCGCCATGCGCGAGACCAGTCTGGGACTCGTCCCGGACCTGACCGGCACCCATCCGCTGGTCGGGCTCGTCGGGTACGCCCGCGCGCTGGAGATCTGCGCGACCGGGCGGTTCGTCACGGCCGAGGAGGCCGTGCACACCGGACTCGCCAACATCGCCGTGCCCGGCGGCGAACTGGACGCAGCGGTACGGGACCTCGCGGCGGCGCTGCTCGCCGCGCCCCGGGACGCCGTGATCGAGACGAAGGCGCTGCTGAGAGGGGCCGTGGAGCGTACGTACGAGGAGCAGCGGATCGCCGAGCGCGCGGCCCAGGGCCGCCGGCTGCGGGACTTGGCAGGTCTCGGCGAATGAGCAGCCCGTGACGCTCCGGCGGGCGTCAGTCGACCTCCGTGACCAGGACCGCCACCGTCGGGCGATCCGGCAGGGCGGCCGACACCGCCGAGCGGACCGCGCGGGCCACGTCCAGCGCCCGGTGGTCCGCCCCGACGGCGAGGTCCACGCGCGCGTGGCGGCCGGCCAGGGAGGCGACGCCGGCCGCCTGCGGTGACGACGCCAGGTGCACCGCGCGGCCGAGCACGCCCGTCAGCCGGGAGACCCCCGGTACGGCGAGCGCGGCAGCGGCGACCCGGCCCTCGTCGGACCCACCGGACTCCGGGACCTCGGACGGGGCACCGGCCGGTCCGGCCGCCGGTCCGTCGGCCGTGTCCTTCGCCCCGCCCTCCGCCTCGGGGCCCGCCGCTGTCCCGGCCTCCGCGGCCAGCAGCTCCGTCACCCGCAGGTCGACCTCCGTCACCACCAGCCCGATCCGCTCCGCCGCGGCCCGCGACAACGCCGTCCGCAGCCGGTCCGCGGCCGCCGGCAGCGGCTCCGCCGCCGTGGCCGCGAACCGGGCCGTCACGCGCAGCGGGCCCGGCGGCAGGGCGCTGGGCGGAGGCGGCACCACCGGCTCACCGGCGTCCTCCGGGGCGGCGAGCGCGATCCGCAGGCCGTCCAGGCGCACGTCCGGCTCGGCCCGCGCCACCGCGCGCCGCAGAACCTCCCCGGCGGCCCTCTCGGAGATCCACGCCCCGTCCCGCGGTCCGCCCAGCGGCAGAAGCCTGCCCAGCCCCAGCTGCTGCCGCACTGCCCGAGTCCATCCGTCCGCCGTCATTCCCCCAGCCTGCCGTATCCATGGCGCGCCACGCCGCATTGGCGCATACGGTGGTTCCCGTGGACGACGATCGGAAGGGACGTACGGCGATGAGCGACACCACGGACGGCGGCTCCACGCGGGCCGCCGACCTCGAGAAGAGCGGGCCGGACATCTCCGCGGGCAAGGGGCCGGGCGCCCGGCGTGGCGGAGGCGACGCCGCCACCCGCGGCCGTACCACGATCGCCGACGGCGTCGTGGAGAAGATCGCGGGCCTCGCCGCGCGGGACGTGCTCGGCGTGCACGCCATGGGCAGCGGCCTGTCCCGGACCTTCGGAGCCGTGCGCGACCGGGTGCCGGGCGGATCGAAATCGGTGACCCGCGGAGTGAAGGTCGAGGTCGGCGAGGTGCAGACCGCGCTCGACCTGGAGATCATCGTCGACTACGGCGTCTCCATCGTCGATGTCGCCAGAGCCGTACGGGAGAACGTCATCGCGGCGGTCGAGCGGATGACGGGCCTCGAGGTGGTCGAGGTCAACATCGCGGTGAGCGACGTGAAGCTGCCGGACGAGGAGGACGAGGAGTCGGAAAGCCGCCTCCAGTGAGGAACCGCGCGGCGAACGGGTGTCCCCGGCCGCGAGGACGGCGGACCGCTGAGGAGTTCGAGGAGCTGAGGAGCGCACCATGAGCATGGCCGTGGCCGGCATGATCGCCGGCATGGCACTGGGCTTCGCCGGATACTTCGGCGGATTCGGTGCCTTCCTGCTGGTGGCGGCCCTGGGCGCCATCGGTTTCGTCGTCGGGCGGTTCCTCGAGGGGGACCTGGAGTTCGGCGACTTCTTCCGTACCCGTGACAATCGGCGGCGGTGACCCCCGTGGGACCGGTGCGCACGGGGGAGGCTGAAGCCGGGGGTGCCCCGGCCGTCGTGGAGCCGCGTGAGCGCGGTGCGACCAGGATCGCCGACCGGGTGGTCGCGAAGATCGCCTCCCAGGCGGCCCGCGAGGCGGTCGGGCCGCTGCCCCCGGACGCCGAGCAGCCCTACGCCACGGTCGTCGTCCACCACGACGACACCGCGCGGGTCCGCGTCCATGTCGAACTCGGCTATCCCGGTGACATCGGCGGCCGGTGCGGAGAGGTGCGCCGACAGGTGATCGCACGGGTGTCCACGCTGGCGGGCATGCAGGTGCCGGAGGTCGCCGTCCAGGTGGAACGGCTGCATCTGGCGGCGGCCCTCGACACAGCCCCGGGGAGGACCCGATGAGCGGACCCGGTCCTGCCGAGGAGGCCACGGGCACCGTCCTGGAGAAGCCACCGCCGCCCGAGCCGGACGACGCCGCGGGCGTGGGCCCCCGTCGCTTCTGGTCGGCCCGCAGGATCCCCGCCGGCCTGCTCGCGCTGCTGCTCCTGGTGATCGTTGCCGCGTTCCTGTACGACATCGCCGCGGTGCGCGCCGACCGGCCCGCGATGAGCTGGCGCCGGGAACTCGCCGGCCAGCTGGCCACGCGGCCCCTGGACGACTTCTGGGTGCTGCTGGGCGCCGGAATCGCCGCCCTCCTGGGGCTCTGGCTGCTCCTGCTGGCCCTCACCCCCGGGCTGCGGTCGCTGCTCCCGATGCGCCGCACCCACCCCGACGTCCGCGCCGGTCTCGACCGGGACGCGGCGGTGACGGTACTGCGGGACCGGGCCGTGGATGTCGCCGGGGTGCGGTCGGTACGAGTGCGGGTGACCCGCAAGCGGGCCGATGTCCGCGCGGTGTCGCATTTCCGTGAACTGGACGACGTGCGGGCCGACCTGCGCGCGGTGCTCGCCGACGCGGTCAGGGGCATGGCGCTGTCCCGGCCGCCGGTGCTGGCGGTACGGGTACGGCGTCCCGGCCGGAAGGGGTGAGGGCGGTGATCAGGGCAGTCAACCGTGTCCTGCTGGGAATCGTGGGGCTGCTCCTTGCGGCCCTCGGCGGGGCCGTGCTGGCCGTCGGACTGGGAGCACCGGCGCCGTCCTGGTGGCTGCACGACGGACGGCACGACGTGCTGCTGGACGAGGCCGAGCGGACCCGGTGGCGGGACGCGGGCTGGTGGTGGCCGGTCGTGATCGCCGCCCTCGCGGTCCTCCTCCTGCTCCTCCTGTGGTGGCTGGTCGCGGTGCTGCGCCGACGACGGCTCGCCGAGGTGTTCGTCGCCACCGGCGACGGCGACGAAGCGGTGCTGCGCGGCCGGGCGCTGGAGACCGTACTGGCCCGTGAGGCGGGCCGGCCGGACGGCGTCGAACAGGCCCACGTACGGCTGACCCGCCGCCGCGGCGTCCCGCGGACCCGTGTCCGCCTGCTCCTGGAACCCCACGTCGACCCCGGCACCGCGCTGGACGGGTTCACCACCGGAGCCCTGACCCACGCCCGCGAGTCGGCGGGCCTCACCACCCTCCCGGCCGAGGTCCGTCTCCAGTCCGTCAAACACCGCCCGGAGCGGGTCAGCTGAGCCGTCGGGCCCGTCGGGCCGGGTGCGCGGAGCCGGCCTTCGAACCGTGCGGCCGGACGGGCCCCGGGGCCAGTGGCTAGAACCCGTGCCGTACCCCGCCGTCCACCGGGACCATGACGCCCGTGACGTAGGAGGCGGCCGGGGAGAGGAGGAAGGCTGCGGTGCGGCCGAATTCCGCCGGGGTGCCGTAGCGGCGCAGCGGGATGCGGGACTGGGCCGCCTGGCGGGTGGCCTCCGGGTCGGCGGAGAGGGAGTCGAGCTCACGGACGCGGTCCGTGTCGATGCGTCCCGGGAGCACGCCCACGACACGGATGCCGCGCGGGCCCAGCTCGTCCGCGAGGGACTTGGCGAAGCCGGCCAGCCCCGGGCGCAGCCCGTTGGAGATGGCCAGACCGGCCAGCGGCTCGTGCACCGAGCCGGACAGCACGAAGCCGATGACACCGCCCTCGCCCAGCTCCGCCGCGGCGGCCCGGGCCAGCCGCACCGCACCCAGGAACACCGACTCGAACGCCGACTGCCACTGCTCGTCGGTGGTGTCGGCGACGAACCCGGGCGGGGGGCCGCCCACGCTGACGAGGATGCCGTCGAAACGGTGGAAGCGTTCACGCGCGGTGCCGATCAGCCGTGCCGCCGCCTCGGGGTCGGCGTTGTCGACCGCCACGCCGACCGCGTCCGGTCCCAGATCGGCGGCCGCCTCGGCGACGCTCTTCTCCCCCCGTCCCGTGACGACCACCTTCGCGCCGTCGGCGACCAGCTCGCGCGCGGTGGCGTTGCCCAGCCCGCGGGTCGCTCCGGTGACGACGTACACCCGGTCCTTCAGCCCAAGATCCATGGCGTCTATTCTGCCTTCCGGTCGCCGAACAGCGTGAGAGCGGTGTGCACCAGGCCGATGTGGCTGAACGCCTGCGGGAAGTTGCCCAGCAGCCTCCCGTCCGCCGGGTCGTACTCCTCCGCCAGCAGCCCCACGTCGTTGGCCAGCCCCATCAGCCGTTCGAACAGCTCGCGCGCCTCCTCGGTCCGGCCCGTCATGTGCAGGGCGTCCGCGAGCCAGAACGAGCACACCAGGAAGGTGCCCTCCACGCCGGGCAGACCGTCGACTCCGGCACCGTCCGCGGTGTAGCGGCGGACGAACCCGTCCGGTCCCAGCTCCGCGCGGATCGCGTCGATGGTGCCGACCACCCGCGGATCGTCGGGCGGCAGGAAGCCCGTACGCGGGATCAGCAGCAGCGAGGCGTCGAGTTCCCGCGAGCCGTAGTACTGCGTGAAGGTGTTCCGTGCCGGGTCGTACCCCTTCTCGCACACCTCACGGTGCACCTCGTCGCGCAGCGTGCGCCAGCCGTCGATGTCGCCCTCGAGGCCGGGATCCTCCTCCATGGCGCGCACGGAACGGTCGGCGGCCACCCACACCATCACCTTGGAGTGCACGAAGTGCCGCCGGCCGCCCCGCACCTCCCACAGCCCCTCGTCGGGCAGCCGCCACGCCGAGCGCAGGAAGTCCAGCAGCACCGTCTGCAGCGCCCACACGTCCGGCTTCGGGGACAGGCCCGAACGCCGGGCCAGTGCCAGCGTGTCCACGACCTCCCCGTACACGTCCAGTTGGAGCTGGCCGACGGCGTCGTTGCCGATCCGGACCGGAGTGGAGCCGCCGAAGCCGGGGAGCCACGGCAGTTCGTACTCGGGCAGCCGCCGCTCACCCGCCACCCCGTACATGATCTGAAGATCCCCCGGATCGCCGGCCACCGCGCGCAGCAGCCAGTCGCGCCAGGCCTCCGCCTCCTCCTGGTACCCGGCCGCCAGCAGCGCGCTCAGGGTCATCGTGGAGTCGCGCAGCCAGCAGTAGCGGTAGTCCCAGTTGCGCACTCCGCCCAGCTCCTCCGGCAGGGAGGTGGTGGGCGCGGCGACGATCCCGCCGGTGGGCGAGTAGGTGAGGGCCTTGAGCGTGATCAGGGACCGTACGACCTCGTCCCGGTACGGTCCGTCGTACCGGCACCGGGACGCCCACGCACGCCAGTCCTCGATGCTGTGCCGCAGCGAGGCGTACGGGTCGACCAGCGGCGGGCGCGGCTCGTGGGAGGGGTGCCAGGTGAGGACGAACACGACCCGCTCGCCCGGCGCGACCGTGAACTCGCCGTACGTGGTGCGGTCCTCGCCCCAGCTGCGTACCTCGGGCTCCATGCGCAGCCACACCGAGTCCGGCCCGGCGACCGCCACCCGGTGGCCGTCCGCCTTGCGTATCCAGGGCACCACCGAGCCGTAGTCGAAGCGCAGCCGGAGTGTGCTGCGGACGGTCACCTCACCGCGTACGCCCTCCACGATGCGCACCAGGTCGGGTGCGCGGTCGCGCTGCGGCATCAGGTCCGTGACGCGCACCAGGCCCTCGTCGGTCTCCCACTCGGTGTCCAGGACGAGGGTGTCCTGGCGGTAGGCGCGGCGGGTGCAGCGCTCGGCGCCGACGGGAGCGATGCGCCAGTGACCGTTGTTCTCGTCGCCGAGCAGCCGGGCGAAACAGGAGCCGGAGTCGAAGCGGGGCAGGCAGAGCCAGTCGACGGAGCCGTCCGTGCCCACCAGGGCAGCGGTCTGTTCGTCGCCGATGAGCGCGTAGTCCTCGATAGCGTGCACGAGGTGCGGATGCCCGGCCGCCGGGTGTGGCAATCAGGGTGGAGCCGGGTGAGTGACGGGCTACACCGCCGCGGGTTCCGTGTCCTGCGTGTCCTCGGCGTCCGCCGCAGCGGCCGCCTCCTGCTCCGCCTTCTCCGCCCGCTCGCGGGCCTCGCGGCGGACCAGGACCACCCAGCCGACGGGGACGCCCGCGGCGAACAGCCACCACTGCCAGGCGTACGCCAGGTGCGGGCCGATCGCGTCGTGCTCGGGGGAGGGGACCGGCTCCGGGGTGTCACCGCTCGGCCCGGGGCCGGTCAGGTCCACGTAGCCGCCGAGGACCTCCTTGCCGAGCCGCTCGGCCTCCAGCTCACTGTTGATCAGCATGATCTGCCGGTCCGGCAGGCCCTCGAGGTTCTTGATGCCGCTGTCCTCGGTCGTCTGGTCCTGCATCAGCCGTCCGGTGATGGTGAGCTCACCCCCGGGAGGTGCGGGAACCTTCGGGAACGCGGTCTGGCTCGGACCGTCCGCGGGGATCCAGCCCCGGTTGACCAGCAGGACCTTGCCGTCGTCGAGGACGAAGGGGGTCAGGACGTGGTAGCCGACCTCCTCGTCCGCGTTGGTGCGGCGGCGCACGACGACCTCGTCGGCGGTGTCGAAGCTGCCCTTCGCCGTCACGCTGCGGTACAGGTCGTCCTCGTCGACCTTCGCCCCGGGAGCGGTCAGGGACTCGGCGGGCACCGGCTCCGCCGCCAGGGAGCCGGCGATCACCTGGTTCAGGGCCACCCGGCGCTCGTGACGGTGCAACTGCCAGAAGCCCAGCTCGACCATCGTCGGGATCAGCACGAGTGCCAGGAGAGTGAGGATCACCCACTGGCGGGACAACAGGAAGCGGTACACCCCACGACCGTACAACCAGGGCCGTGGGGTGCATTCAGGCGGGTACGTCCTCACACCCGGTCGACGATCCCCGCCCTTCCCTCCGCGCGGGCGCAGTGGGCACCGCAGTACCAGTGGCCCTCGGCCTCCACTCCCTGGCCGATGATCTGCACCCGGCAGTGCTCGCAGATCGGGGCCATGCGGTGGATCGCACAGGAGAAGCAGTCGAAGACGTGCACCGCGCCCTGGGCGTGCACCTCGAAGGTCATTCCGTAACTGTTGCCGCACACTTCGCATGTCGCCATGCGCCACAGGGTGGGCCGTCGGTGCGGCGCGGGGCGAGCGGGCGGCGGGCGAGTCGCCCGTCAATCACCCGTCCGCAGGGTCGGCCGTCCACCGCGGGAGGCGGGCAGCCCGCCCGTACGGGGCCGGCCCGCGGGCGTACGGCCGGCCGCTTCGCGCGTACGGTCAGCTCTCCGAAGCGGGCTCGACGTCGCCCAGCAACTGCCCGAAGGCCGCCTCGTCCACGACCGGGGTGCCGTACTGCCGGGCCTTGACCACCTTGGACGTGCCGGAGTCCGGATCGTTGGTGACCAGGAGGCTGGTCAGCCGGGAGATGCTGGTGGCGACATGCAGCCCGGCCTCGGTCGCCCGGTCCTCCAGCAGGTCCCGCTCCACGGAGGTGTCGCCGGAGAAGGCGACCCGCATGCCCTGCTTGAGCGGCCTGTCCGGTGTGTACCGGCCCGGGTTGGGGTACGGGCACGCGGGCCGCTTGCGGGACGGGCGCCAACCGGTGGGCCGGTAACCACCGCCGTGGCCCGCCTGCTGCCCGAGGCGGGGCCGGTCCGTCCACTCCGTCAGCGGCAGGCACTCGAGCAGGGGCAGCCGTACGCCGCGCGCCGCCGCGGCCCGCAGGCTGGGCCGGAACACCTCCGCCAGCACCCGCGCGTCGTCCAGCGCGTGGTGCGCGCGCCGCTGAACCACACCGAAGTGCGCGGCGAGCGACTCCAGTTTGTGGTTGGGCAGCGGCAGCGCGAGCTCCTTGGAGAGGGCGATCGTGCACAGCCGCTGTTTCACCGGCGCCTGCGCGTGGGCGCGCGCGTACTCGCGGGCGATCATCTGCCAGTCGAAGACGGCGTTGTGCGCGACGAGCACCCGGCCCTCCAGCCGGGTGGCGAACTCCCCGGCGATGTCGGCGAAGAGGGGCGCCCCCTCGAGCGCGTCGCTCGTCAGGCCGTGTATCCACACCGGGCCGGGGTCCCGCTCCGGATCGACCACCGTGTACCAGTGGTCCTCGACCTCACCGCGCGCGTCCAGCTGGTAGACACCCGCCGAGATGATGCGGTCGTCCCGGGCGAGCCCCGTGGTCTCCACGTCGACGACCGCGTATCCCTGCGGGTAGGCGGCCGGCCACGCGCCGGGGGAGGACGCTTCGGTCGTGAGGTCTTCGAGCATGGTTCACGAGGATACGGGCCACCTCCGACAGACCCGTCCGTCAGGTACCGCGCGGGGCCCGCGTCTTCGGATACCGGGAATATCCGAAGAAGTGTGCGGGGTGCTGCCTCCGGCACTGCTCCTGTGCCGTCCCGGCGGCCGCTCGTCGCAGCCGCCCGTCCTGGGCCGGGGCAAAGCCGTGCGAGGGCGGACGGTTCGGGTGGGCGTTGCCGCCGTTGCCGCCGTTGCCGCCGCTCCCGTCGGGCCGCCGCGCGGAGGGGGCGGCCCTCCGCGTGTGCGCGCACGGGCCTCCGGCTCACCCGCGAGGACCGGAAGGTTGTGGCGGCCCTCCGCGTGTGCGCGCACGGGAGTCGGTAGCGGCGAGGGCGCGGCTCGGATGCGATGCTTCCGATGTGACGGAACCGGCGGAACCGGCGGAACCGGCGGAACCGGCGGAACCGACGCATGGCGGGGCATCCGACGGGACGCCCCACGAGACGCCCGGCGAGGCGAAGGGGGAAGCGCACGGCGGCTCCATGGCCGTACGGCGCAACTGGCTGCGAGCGGCGGTCCTCGGAGCCAACGACGGCATCGTCTCCACCGCGGGCCTCGTCGTCGGCGTGGCCGGGGCGACCGATGACCGCACCGCTCTGCTGACCGCCGGACTGGCCGGCCTGATCTCCGGTTCCACGTCGATGGCGGCAGGCGAGTACGTCGCCGTCTCCTCCCAGCGCGCCTCGGAGAAGGCCGCCCTCGCGAACGAACGACGGGAGCTGAAGGAGCGGCCCGAGGCCGAGCTGGAGGAACTGACCCGACTGCTCCAGGAACGCGGCCTGTCGCGGGAAGTGGCACAGGAGGCGGCCGTCCAGCTGACGGAGCGCGACGCCCTGTGGGCGCACGCGGACATGGAGCACGGCATCGACCCCGACACGCTCGTCAACGCCCGGCACGCAGCAGGCGCGAGCTTCCTGGCGTTCACCCTGGGAGCGCTGCTGCCGCTGCTGGCCATGGTGCTGCCGCCGGCCGACCTGCGGCTCCCGGTCACGGTCGTCTCCACACTGACCGCCCTCGTCCTCACGGGCTGGAGCAGCGCCCGCCTGGGCGCGGCGCCGCCGGGACGCATGATCCTGCGCAACACGGCGGGCGGCGCCCTGGCCATGGGCCTGACCTACCTGGCGGGGACCCTGGTGGGGGCCACAGGGGTGTAGGGCCTGGCCGGCGGATCATGCCGGAGACACGGAGACACGGAGACACGGAGACACGGAGACACGGAGACACGGAGACACGGAGACACGGAGACACGGAGGCCGGCACGCCCCCTCCCGGGCTCTTCGAGCAGAGGGCGCCCCCGGCGTCCGTCCCTCACCAGCGGATCGGCACCGGCAGCGCCGTCAGAAGGCCCGACACCGCCACCACCAGGGCCAGGACGTACGCCTCCGCCCACGCGGGAATGCGGGCGCTCAACGGATCGGCCGCGCGGGCCAGCCGGATCCGGGCCCACAGGGCGAGGGCCGCGACCCCGGCCATCAGGATCACCTTGGCGAGCAGCGCACGCCCGTACGCCGTGTCCGTCAACTGCCCCAGGATCGTCCCCGGCGGCATCCGGCGCAGCGAACTGCACACCCCGGTCGCCGTGACGGTGACGAGCAGAACGGCCGCCACGCGCGCGTACAGCCCCAGCAGTACACCGCCCGCCGGCGAGCCCCGCCACGCGCGCATCGTGCGCAGCGCGTACAGCAGGCCGCCCGCCCAGAGCGAGGCGCACACCAGATGGATCAGCGTCAGCCCGGAGCCGACCAGTGGGGTGTACTCGGTCCCGGGGTGCGCGCGCAGGGCCTCGGCGACGACGACCGCGGCCAGCGGCCAGACCTGCGTACCCGGACGGCCGGAGGCGGCGCACAGGGCCGCGCCGAGGAACGCGTTGACCTCCAGGAGGGCGAGCCTGCCCTCCCGCGAGTCGTACAGACCGCCCACGTCGATGGCGGCGAGGCTGTCGGGCACCAGGTTCCCGGTGGCCACGACGGAGGCGAGCCCGAGGGCGGCCAGGAACCCGACGGAGTTCGCGACGGTGGACCAGCCGCGCGGCACGGCCGGGGGAGCGTCGGGCACGGACCGCAGCAGCCGTTTCACGAACAGTTCGCCGACGGGTACGGCCAGCGCCGCGAACAGCACCGTCCGCAGCAGGGCTATGCCGCCGGTGCCGGGCGCGGCGGCCTCACCGGTTTCGTGCAGGGCCGGGGACGGGCCGAGGAGCGGTATCAGTGCGGCCAGGGCCACCAGCACGACGACGGCGGTGGCCGGGCCGGTGCCGAAACGCCGCGTACTCCCGTGCGCACCGGTCGCCCCGGACCCGGGATTGGTCAGAGTCACCCCAGGATCTTCACAAGGGCTCACAGAACGGGCAAGCGCGGGGCGGAGGATGCGGGGTATATGTCATGAAAAGGCCCTGTCCGGCGTCCAGTCGACTGCCCGTCACATCCATCGAGCCGCGTCGGTGCCCCACGGCCGGGGCGGGCGGGGCCAGTCGCGGGGACCGTCGGCGAACGACACCGGGGAGCGGGCGTACCGCAGCCTCCCCAGGGAGCTGTCCGTCTCCGTGAGCCACTCGTCGGCGGGCCCGCCCGCAGCCGGATCGGGGACGGAGGCGCCTTCCGCGGCCGGTTCGCCGTCCGGCGCACGCGTGGGTGCGGCCCCCTCCAGCAGCCAGGCGGCCGTCCGCGCCAGCGCCAGTCGTACGAACCGGCTGCCGCCCTCGTCCTCCTGCTCGGTCAGTGCCCGCAGCACCGCCGCCGCCAGCAGGTACCCGGTGCCGTGGTCGAGGGCCTGCGCCGGGAGCACCCCCGGCCGCCCGGTCGAACCCTCGCTCGCCGCGATCCCCGTAGCCGCCTGCACCAGGCTGTCGAAGCCGCGCCGGTCGCCCCACGGCCCGTACGCACCCCACGCCGACAGCTCGGCCACGACCACGCCGGGCCGGCGCTCGGCCAGCGCCTCGGGGCTCAGTCCCAGGCGTTCCAGGGACCCCGGCCGGTACCCGGTGACCACCACGTCCGCCACCGCGAGCAGTTCCTCGAACGTGTCCCGGCCGGCCGCCAGATCCAGCAGGGCCGAGCGCTTCCCGAACCCCGTGTCGGTGTGCTGGTCGGGGAGTTCGGGCAGTCCCGGCGGGTCCAGGCGCAGCACGTCCGCGCCGAGCAGGGCGAGCGTGCGGGTGGCGACAGGCCCCGCGACGACCCGGGTCAGGTCCAGCACCCGCAGCCCCGCCGCGGGCAGCAGCGGAGCGCGGTCCACGGGGGTGAGCACCCGCGCGGGCGCGGAATCCAGCCGCCCGCGCTCCACCAGCGGCCGCCGCGCCACGGCCGCCGCCTGCTCGTGCGCCGCCCACCCGGCGGGCGTGCGCAGGGCGATGGCGAGGCCCCCGGCGGCGTACACGGTCTCCTCGGCCTCCGCGGCCGACCGCGCGGCGAACGCCGCCGCCACCGCCTCCGGCTCGTCGGACGTACCCAGCGCGGCGAGCAGCCGGGCCCGGTGGTGCGGGTAGTTGGCGTGCGTGCGCACCCATCCGTCGGCCGTGCGCCAGAACCGCGACAGCGGAGCGAAGTTCACCGGAGCCCGCCCGCCGACCAGCAGATGCCGCTCACTGACGAACGCCGCCGCCACCGCCCCGTCGTCCACCCGCACCGCGGGCGTCCCGGGGAGCGCGGAACCACCGGGACGGCGGGACCCCGCCCGTCGCGCACCCAGTTCGGCCGCGGCCAGCGCACACGCGCCCACGCAGGCGCGCGCCAACCCCCGTACCGGCAGCCGCGCGGGAAGCACTTCGGGCCGCTCGACGGTCGTCACACGCGTGAGCAGGGCCGGGTCTCCGCCCACCGAGGACCAGGCGGCCGTGAGGCCGGGGCCGGGGCGGGAGCCGGGGGAGGGGCGGTCGGTGTCGGTCATGGGCGCACTATGCGGTATCGGCCGGCCGGCAGCGCAGAGGGCCGGACGAATGACCGCCCGGCCCCCTCTCACTCACCCACCGGCCCCGCAGGACGCTTCAGCGCTTCACCGCGCGCAGCGCGTCGACGATGCCGGCACCGTAGAAGCCGTTGACCCGGCTGCCGCCCTCGCACGTCGCGTCCTGCTCGCCGTCGCCGTCCTGGTCGTACGACTCCGGGCAGCCCGGGTTGTTCGCCTGCGCCTTCAGCAGCGCCTGGAGCATGGCCGGGGTCGCCCACGGGTGCTTGGACTTCAGCAGCGCGGCGACACCGGCGGCGTGCGGCGCGGCCATCGACGTGCCCTGCAGGAAGGCGTACTCGCCGTTCGGCATGGTGGACAGGATGCGGCCGTTCTTCGACGGGGTGTCGGGCGTCTGGTAGCGCCCGTCGCCGCCCGGCGCGGCCACGTCGACGACACCCTCGCCGTACGTGGAGTAGTACGACTTGAGGTTCTGCACGCCCGTCGCGCTGACCGTGACCACGCCGGGGAGCTGGGTCGGCAGGTCGAAGCACTCGGACGGGTCGATGGTGCGCTCGACCGGAGTGGTGTCGTTGGGGCTGGAGGCGTCGTCGATCGCGTCCGAGGCCAGGTCGTGGTTGGAGTTGCCGGCCGACGCGACGTGCAGGGTGCCCTTGCGCTGGGCGTACTTCTGGGCCCGGTTGACCGCGTCGACGATCGCCCGCTGGTCCGGGTCGTCCACACAGTTGTAGAGCCACGGGTCGACGTAGTAGCTGTTGTTCGTGATCTCCACGCCGTGGTCGGCGGCGAACACGAAGGCGCAGACGACGTTCTCCGGGTAGAACAGCCCGTTGTCCGGGTCGCTCACCTTGATGGACGAGACCTTGACGCCGGGCGCGACACCGGCGACGCCGACGCCGTTGCGGGCCGCGGCGATCTCACCGGCCACGTGGGTGCCGTGGTAGTCCCCGTCCGTGTACGGGCGCCAGGCACCCTCGCTGGTGTCCGCCTTGCCGCCGACGCAGTTGGCCGACTGGGCGGCGGAGAAGTTCGGCTCGAGGTCGGGGTGGGAGTCGTCCACGCCGGTGTCGATCACGGCGACGGTCACCTTGCGGCTGCCCGGGTTGATCTGCGCGGCCTTGTCGGCGCCGATCGCGCGCAGGTCCCACTGGTCGGCCTCGAGCGGCTCGCTGCCGGGTGTCCGCGCGGAGGCGGCCCGCGTCCTGGCGGCCTCCGCGGCCGTCACGTAGTCCGCCGCGCCCTCCTCCATCGTCCCCGCGGGGACCAGCGGGGCGGTGCGGGTCGCACCGGCCGACCGCACCCCGCGCACGGTGCGCATCTCCTGCGCGAAGGCGGGGTTCGCCGAGTGGACGACGATCACACCGATCCGGTCGTACGTGACCACGACGGTCCCGCCGGCCGCGGCGACCGCCTTCTCCACCGACGCGATCGTGCGGCGGTCCGTCCTGGTGTTGACGACGTACGCCAGACCGGGGGCGTCCGTCGCCCGCTCCGCCGCCTGCTCGTTCGCCCGTTCAGCTGCGGCCGATGCCGCCTGCGGAGCCGCCGAGGCCGCCGCCGGCAGGAAGCCGAGCGAGACGGTCAGGGACAGCGCGACGGGCACGGCGAGAGCGAGCCGGCGTCTGGAACGCAGATGAGCCATGGGGTCTCCACATCATCCGGAAACAAAACCGGCCCGAGGCACAGGTGGTGCTCGGGCAGGTACATGACGGGTGGTGCAGTGCGAAGCTATCCCGCGCTGCCGTCGGCCAGCAACGTTTTGTCGGCCACGCCTTCGGAAAACGTCCACGCAAAAGAAGCACGGGGGGTTGAACCGGTCCTCGCGTGGCGCCGTGACGTTGTGCAGGGAGCGCGAGGACACTCGCCCCCGTCCGACCCGCACCCGCACCGCGAGGAGACTCCGTGGCCGCCGAAGCACCGCCCCCCTCAGCAGAGCAACACAAACTCCCCACGCCCGAGGAGTTCACCGAGGTGCAGGAGAGCGCTGAGTTCGGTGAACTGCGCCGCTCCTACCGCTCCTTCGCCTTTCCCCTGACCGTCGGCTTCATCGTCTGGTACCTGTTGTACGTGCTGCTCTCGAACTACGCGGGCGGCTTCATGGGCGCCAAGCTGTTCGGCAACATCAACGTCGCCTTCGTCTTCGGCGTCCTGCAGTTCGTCACCACGTTCCTCATCGCGTGGTGGTACTCCCGGCACGCCGCCACCCATCTCGACCCCAAGGCCGAGGCCATCAAGACGCGTATGGAGGGCGGCGCATGAGCCCCTCGATGACCACCGTCCAGCTCGCCGCGAACGAGGCGAGCGAGCACCGCCCGCTCATCATCACCCTGTTCGCGCTGTTCGTCCTCGCGACCCTCGGCATCACCGTGTGGGCAGGCCGCCAGACCAAGAGCGCCGCCGACTTCTACGCGGGCGGACGCCAGTTCAGCGCCTTCCAGAACGGGCTCGCGGTCTCCGGCGACTACATGTCGGCCGCGTCCTTCCTCGGCATCGCGGGCGCCATCGCCCTCTTCGGCTACGACGGCTTCCTCTACTCCATCGGGTTCCTGGTCGCCTGGCTGGTCGCCCTGCTCCTGGTCGCCGAGCCCCTGCGGAACTCCGGCCGGTACACCATGGGCGACGTCCTGGCCTACCGCATGCGCCAGCGCCCCGTGCGCACCGCCGCGGGCACCTCCACCATCGTCGTCTCGATCTTCTACCTGCTGGCCCAGATGGCGGGCGCCGGCGTGCTCGTCTCACTGCTCCTCGGCATCACCTCCGACGCGGGCAAGATCCTCATCGTCGCCCTCGTCGGTCTCCTGATGATCGTGTACGTCTCCATCGGCGGCATGAAGGGCACCACCTGGGTGCAGATGGTCAAGGCCGTGCTGCTCATCGGCGGCACCATCCTGATCACCTTCCTGGTGCTGCTGAAGTTCAACTTCAACATCTCCGACCTGCTGGGCAGCGCCGCCGAGAACAGCGGCAAGGGCGACGCCTTCCTCGAGCCCGGCCTCCAGTACGGCGCGGACGGCACCACCAAGCTGGACTTCCTCTCGCTCGGCATCGCCCTGGTGCTCGGTACCGCCGGCCTGCCGCACATCCTGATCCGCTTCTACACGGTGCCCAACGCCAAGGCCGCCCGTAAGTCCGTGAACTGGGCCATCGGCATCATCGGCGGCTTCTACCTGATGACCATCGCCCTCGGTTTCGGCGCCGCCGCGCTGATCTCCCAGGACGAGATCATCGCCTCCAACCCGTCAGGCAACACGGCCGCCCCGCTGCTCGCCCTGCACCTGGGCGGCGTCGACTCGGCCTGGGGCGCGATCCTGCTCGCCACCATCTCGGCGGTCGCCTTCGCCACGATCCTCGCCGTGGTCGCCGGCCTCACCCTCGCCTCGTCGTCCTCCTTCGCGCACGACATCTACGCCAACGTCATCCGCAGGGGGCAGGCCACCGGAGCGGAGGAGGTCCGCGCGGCCCGCTGGGCGACCGTCTTCATCGGCGTCGTCTCCATCGGCCTGGGCGCCCTCGCCCGCGACCTGAACGTGGCCGGCCTGGTCGCACTGGCCTTCGCGGTCGCCGCCTCCGCCAACCTGCCGACGATCCTCTACAGCCTGTTCTGGAAGCGGTTCACCACCCAGGGCGCCCTGTGGTCGATCTACGGCGGCCTCATCGTCGCCGTCGGTCTGGTGCTGTTCTCGCCCGTCGTCTCCGGCGACCCCAAGGCGATGTTCCCCGACGTCGACTTCGCGTGGTTCCCGCTGAAGAACCCGGGCATCATCTCCATCCCGTTCGGCTTCCTGATGGGCTGGCTCGGCACCGTCCTGTCGAAGGAGGAGCCCGACGTCAAGAAGTTCGCGGAGCTGGAGGTCCGGTCGCTGACCGGCACCGGCGCCCACTGACCGGGCCGATCGAGCCGACCGGCCCGACCATCGAGCCGATCGAGCCGATCGGCACCCCTTCCGGGCCCCGGGGCGGGGGGGCCGGGGGGGCCCGGCCCAGCCGCCGCCGACCCCCCGGCCCAAGCAGACGCACGCGCAAAAA
>NZ_JBHXQZ010000081.1:0-17816 GCF_042717095.1 Streptomyces sp. NPDC058632
GGTCCGGGGCCAAGGCCACGGACCCCGCCCGTCGCCGTTCGATCTACCCGTCGGTAGCATCCTGGTCATGGCAGACACGCAGCAGTCGGACCCGAAGGCCGAGCAGACCTCCGAGCAGCGGGCCGCACAGAAGGCCGAGCGCAAGGCCGACCGGAAGGCGGCCAGGCTCGCCGCGCGGATCAGTGGCTTCGCCACGGCCCACGGCGGGGCCGAGGGCCAGATCGCGTACCTCGGACAGCGCGGCGCCCGGATCGTGCTGGTCGGCGAGGACGGCGACTGGGGCGACCTGGTCGCCCACTCCTACCCGATCGCCCAGAAGGCGGCCGAGCGGGCGGGCCTCACCCTCCACGACGACTTCGACGGCGAGTTCGCGGCCAAGGTCAGGACCGGCCCGTACGAATGGACCCGCATGGCGGGCCTCCAGCTCGGCGGCCCGGCCAACGGCTGAACCCCGCCCCCGGGCGGCGCGGCGACCGTCCTCGCGGAGATCCTGGAACTCGCCCCCTTCGGCAAGATCCTCTTCTCCGGCGGCGTCCGAGGGCTGCCCGAACTGCACGTCGTGGGCGCACGCCTGTTCCGAGAGGCCCTCGCCCGGGTCCTCGGCGGCTGGGTCGCCGAAGGCGCGTGGGCGCCCGGCGACGCGCTAGCGGGTGGCCGCGATGATCGCCTCGGAGAACGCGGGCAGGGTGTACGGGCCGGAGTGAGGCGCAGGGTGTACGGGCCGGACCGGTGCGTGAAGACTGGGCGGATGCCGACCGACGCCCTGCTCGACCGCTTCCTCACCGGCCTCGCACCGCTCACCCCCGTCGCAGTCTGGGCCCACGGCTCGCTGGCCGGCGGCGACTACCAGGAGGGCCGCAGCGACCTGGATCTGATCACCGTCCTGGACCGCCCGGTCACGGCGCGGACGGTGTGGCGGGTGGCGCTGCTGCACGCCCGCCTGCGGGGCGAGCCGCTCGCCGACCGGCTGCACTGCACGTACCTGACGCCGGACACGGCGGGAGACGCCGAGCGGCGCCACCTGACCTGGGCGCACGAGCAGCTTTTCCGTCGAACGGTCACCCCGGTCACCCGGACCGAGCTGCACCGCTTCGGGCGGGTCCTGCACGGCGTGCAGCCCGCGGACGTGCTGCCGCCGGTCCCGGACGGCGAACTCGCCGCGTTCGTGGTGCGCGACCAGCGCGACTTCTGGCGCCGGGAGGTGGACCGGGCCGCGAACTGGACGCAGGACGTATGGGTCGACCTGGGCCTGCTGACCTTCGCCCGTGCCACGGTCACCCTGTGCGAGGGCCGTCTGATCTCCAAGCGGGAGGCACTGGAGGTACTGCCCGGCCTCGGCGCCCCAGGCGAAGTCGTCGCGGACATCCGAAGGAGGCGCTACGACGATCCCGCGCCGGCCGATCCCGCCCCCACCACCGGAAAATGGGTCCAGCGCCGGGCCGGGCTGACCCGGGACTACCTGGGTCCGGCGATCGACTCGCTCGTGGCGCGGGACGACTGACCGGGCGGCACCGGCACCTCGACCACCGGCGTATCCGGCCGCTCGCGCAGCGACAGGAGGACGCGTACCACCCAGATCCACATCACGCAGGAGCCGAACATGTGGGCGCCGACCAGGACCTCGGGGAGGTCTGTGAAGTACTGGACGTAGCCGATCGCGCCCTGCGCGAGGATGATCAGGAACAGTTCGCGGGTACGGTCCAGCGGGCCCTTGGGGGCGTCGACCGCCTTGAGGACGAACCACAGGGCGAACGTCAGCGTCGCCACGATCCACGCCAGCACGGCGTGCAGCTTGCTGACCGTCTCCCAGTCCAGCGGCATCCGCTCGACCTCGCTGGAGTCACCCGCGTGCGGGCCCGCGCCGGTCACCACCGTGCCGACCGCGATCAGCAGCACGGAGACCGCCACCAGGAACCACACCAGCTGCCGCACCGGCTTGCCGACCAGCGGCCGGGGCTCCCCGTCGCTCTCGCCGACGCGGTGCCACATCAGGGTGGCCACCGCGATCAGTGCCGAGGAGAGCAGGAAGTGCGCCGCGACCGTGTACGGGTTGAGGCCGACCAGGACCACGATGCCGCCGAGGATCGCGTTGCCCATCACGATCCAGAACTGCGCCCAGCCCAGCCGGGTCAGGCCGCGCCGGTACGGCTTTTGGGAGCGCGCGGCGACGATCGCCCAGCCGACGGCGGCGCACAGCACGTACGTCAGCAGCCGGTTGCCGAACTCGATCAGACCGTGGACGCCCATCTCGCGCGTGGAGGCGATGGAGTCCTCGGTGCACTTGGGCCAGGTCGGGCAGCCCAGGCCGGAACCGGTCAGCCGCACGGCACCGCCGGTGACCACGATGACCACCGACATGACGAGCGCGGCGAGGGCCGCCCGCCGGACCGTCCGGGGATCCGGGGTCCAGCGTGCGGCGATGAAGGCGAGGGGGTTGCGCAGGGCCGCCTGGGCGTCGGCGCGGGTCAGGTTTGGCACGCGACCATCGTAGGGCGCCGCTTGTGCACGCTTTCACGAGGGTCCCGGTCGGCGGTACCCGTCGGCCCGCTCACTCCCAGCGGAAGAACCGGCCCGCCGCCGCCAGCCCCGCGACCGCCCACACGGCGAGGATCGCGACCTGGCCCCACGGCAGCCCCGCCCCGTCCTGGAGCACGTCCCGAAGGCCCTCGGACAACGCCGAGACGGGCAGCAGTCCGAGGACGTTCTGCGCGGCGTCCGGGAAGTTGTCCAGCGGCACGACGACCCCGCCGCCGACGAGCAGCAGCAGGAACACCAGGTTGGCGGCGGCGAGCGTCGCCTCGGCCTTCAGGGTGCCCGCCATCAGCAGACCGAGCCCCGAGAAGGCGGCCGTGCCCAGCACCAGCAGCACCAGCACCGCGAACGGACCGCCCTGCGGCGACCAGCCCAGCGCGAACGCGATCCCCGTCAGCAGGACGACCTGGAGCACCTCGGTGACCAGCACCGACAGCGTCTTCGCGGTCATCAGCGCCCAGCGCGGCAGCGGCGAGGACGCCAGCCGCTTCAGCACCCCGTACCGGCGCTCGAAACCGGTGGCGATGGCCTGGCCGGTGAACGCCGTCGACATCACCGCCAGCGCGAGGACGCCGGGGGCGAGGAAGTCCACGGCCTCGCCGGCGCCGGTGTCCACGATGTCCACCGTGCTGAACAGCACCAGCAGCAGCGTGGGGATGACCACGGTGAGCAGCAGCTGCTCGCCGTTGCGCAGCAGCATCTTCGTCTCGAGCGCCGCCTGCGCCGCGATCATGCGGGGGAGCGGTGCCGCGCCCGGCTTCGGCGCGTAGGCGCCGGCCGCACGGGTCCCGGCGGATGCCGGATTCACCGGATTCATGAGCGCAGCTCCTTGCCCGTCAGTTCCAAGAAGACGTCCTCCAGGGTGTGCCGCTCCACCGAGATCCGGTCCGGCAGCACGCCGTGCTGTGCGCACCAGGACGTGACGGTGGCGAGCAGTTGCGGGTCCACCTCGCCGACCACCCGGTACGAGCCCGGGGCCACCTCGTCGGCCTGGGAGCCGGACGGCAGCGCCTTGAGCAGGGAGACCACGTCCAGCCCCGGCCGGCCCGAGAAGCGCAGGGTGTTCTCGGCACCGCCCCGGCACAGCTGCTCGGGGCTGCCCTGGGCCACCACCCGGCCGGCGTCGATGATCGCGACGTCGTCGGCGAGCTGCTCGGCCTCGTCCATGTGGTGCGTGGTGAGGATGACGGAGACCCCGTCGGCGCGCAGGTCCCGCACGAGGTCCCAGGTGGCGCGGCGGGCCTGCGGGTCGAGTCCGGCGGTCGGCTCGTCCAGGAACACCAGTTCCGGGCGTCCGACCACGGCCATCGCCAGCGCGAGCCGCTGCTGCTGGCCGCCGGAGAGCCGCCGGTACGTCGTACGGCCGCAGGAACCGAGGCCGAGGCGCTCGATCAGCGCGTCCACGTCCAGGGGGTGCGCGTGCAGCTTCGCCATGTGCCGGAGCATCTCGTCGGCCCGGGCGCCCGAGTAGACGCCGCCGGACTGGAGCATCACGCCGACGCGGGGCCTGAGCGCGGCCGACTGCCGCACCGGGTCCAGGCCCAGGACGCGCACCGTGCCGGAGTCGGGGCGCCGGTATCCCTCGCAGGTCTCCACCGTGGTCGTCTTGCCCGCCCCGTTGGGGCCGAGCACGGCCGTCACACCCTGCCGTGCCACCAGGTCGAGGCCGTCCACCGCGGTCTTCGTGCCGTACCGCTTCACCAGGGCCTGCACCTGGACCACGGGCTCACTTCGCATGGTTCACGAGTCTAGGTACGGGCCGCAGGCCTCGGACCGGCGGGTTCGGAACTCCTCCGTACGGGGGCGGTGCAGTTCCAGCCACCGCCGCGTGTACGCCACCGCGTCCGGCAGCGGGAACAGCCGGACCCCGGCGGCCCCGACCGTGCCCCGGAGGACGGGGCGGCCGGCGGGACGGTCCCGCTCGAAGTCGTGGCCCGGCTCGTCGAAGCGCCCGGAGGTGATCGGCACCTCGGGCAGCGTCTCCCGGCCCGCCGGGCCGGGACGGCCCACCGCCACGAGCGGGGGCGGTATCCGGTACTCCGCGAGGTGGAGGCAGGCGCAGGTGTCGTACCCGGTGCCCGGCAGCAGCACCCGGGCGTCCAGCCGCTCCAGCGCCGCCGGCGGACTGTGCTCGCCCGGCCGGCAGTCCTGCGCGTGCACCGCGACGACCTCCGCCGCACGCCTGCCGAGCGCGGCGAACGAGGTCTGCGGATGGGCGCTGCGCAGCGCGCCCGGCCGGGTCCGGACCGTCTCCGGGACGACGCCGGCCCCGCGGGTGGGGGCGGTCGCCGGGTCGTAGCCGGGCATGGTGGCGCGCATGGTCTCCCACCAGGTCTCCGGCACCGGCGGATCGCTCCACGGCGCCGGGTCGCAGAGGTCGCCGGACTGGGCGGGGACGACCAGGGTGCCGTCCGGGCCCAGCACGTCGAGCAGGGCGCCGACGGCCGCGACCGGACCGCCGTTGACCCGGCCCAGGGAGCTCAGTGAGGAGTGCACGAGGAGGGTCTCGCCGCGCCGCACCCCGAGATCCGCGAGCCCGGCGGCGAGGGGGTCCCGGGTGACAAGAGGGCCGGTCGGAAGGGGTGCGGGCATGCTCGGGAGGGTCCCGGAAGAGCCCTCGGGCCGCCACCGGTTTCCTCGGCGATCCGATCGGTCGGAGATCGTTTCCGCAGGTCATCTTAGGTTTGCCTAAGTGATGCAGCGCACCTCGGGCGAATCACGCGCCGCTTGCCCGGTCCGGATGAATTACGCAACAATGGCGTTGTGAAAAACGTCGGCGAGGCTCCCCAGGAGGAACTTGCGACCGGTGAGCGGTCCACCCGCAACCGGGTCGCGAGGTCCGTCCTGGACCACGGACCCTCGACCGTCTCCGAACTCGCCCAGCGGCTCGGACTGACCCAGGCTGCCGTCCGCCGGCATCTCGACGCCCTGGCGGGCGACGGAATCGTGGAGGCACGCGAGCGCAGGGTCTACGGCGCACGTACCCGCGGACGCCCCGCCAAGGTCTTCGCCCTCACCGACTGCGGGCGGGACGCCTTCGACCAGTCGTACGACAAGCTGGCCGTCGACGCCCTGCACTGGATCGGCGAGCAGGAGGGCGGCGACGAGGCGATCGCCGCGTTCGCGCGCGCCCGGATCGCCGCCCAGGCCGGCGCGTACCGCGCGGCGGTGAAGGCGGCCGCCCCCGAGGAGCGGACCCGCGCCCTGGCCAGGGCGCTCACCGCGGACGGGTACTCTGCCACCGCGCGCAGCGCACCCCACCCGCAGCAGGGCGAGCAGCTGTGCCAGCATCACTGCCCGGTCGCCCACGCCGCCGAACGGTTCCCGCAACTCTGCGAGGCGGAGACGGAATTCTTCGCCGAGCTGCTCGGTACGCATGTCCAGCGGCTCGCCACCATCGCCCACGGCGACGGCGTCTGCACCACCTTCATCCCGAAGTCCTCGACGGCCCCGACCGGCCCGGCGGGCAGGGAGGCCGCCGGGGCCCCGCCGCCCCCGAAGCCAGGGAAACCCCCGAGAGCCTCCGGGGCGAAGGCCGGAAAGACCTCGCTCCACATCCACAACGAATCCGCATCCGCAAGCACGGCCGGGAGGAACCCCGCATGACTCTCCCCACGGAGACTGCCCACCCCGAACTCGAGGGCCTGGGTACGTACGAATTCGGCTGGGCCGACTCCGACGCGGCAGGCGCCGCGGCCAAGCGCGGTCTGAACGAGAACGTCGTCCGTGACATCTCCGCGAAGAAGAACGAGCCGGAGTGGATGCTGAAGCTGCGGCTCAAGGGCCTGCGCCTGTTCGACAAGAAGCCCATGCCCAACTGGGGCTCGGACCTGTCGGGCATCGACTTCGACAACATCAAGTACTTCGTGCGCTCCACCGAGCAGCAGGCCGCCTCCTGGGAGGACCTGCCCGAGGACATCAAGAACACCTACGACCGGCTCGGCATCCCCGAGGCGGAGAAGCAGCGCCTGGTCGCCGGTGTCGCCGCGCAGTACGAGTCCGAGGTCGTCTACCACCAGATCCGCGAGGACCTGGAGGAGCAGGGCGTCATCTTCCTCGACACGGACACCGCGCTGAAGGAGCACCCGGAGCTCTTCCAGGAGTACTTCGGCACCGTCATCCCGGTCGGCGACAACAAGTTCGCGTCGCTGAACTCGGCCGTGTGGTCCGGCGGGTCGTTCATCTACGTCCCCAAGGGCGTCCGCGTGGACATCCCGCTCCAGGCCTACTTCCGGATCAACACCGAGAACATGGGCCAGTTCGAGCGGACGCTGATCATCGTCGACGAGGACGCCTACGTCCACTACGTCGAGGGCTGCACAGCCCCGATCTACACCTCGGACTCGCTGCACAGCGCCGTCGTCGAGATCATCGTCAAGAAGGGCGGCCGCTGCCGCTACACGACCATCCAGAACTGGTCGAACAACGTCTACAACCTGGTCACCAAGCGCGCCGTCGCCTACGAGGGCGCGACCATGGAGTGGGTCGACGGCAACATCGGCTCCAAGGTGACGATGAAGTACCCGGCCGTCTACCTCATGGGCGAGCACGCCAAGGGCGAGACCCTGTCCATCGCCTTCGCCGGCGAGGGCCAGCACCAGGACGCCGGCGCCAAGATGGTCCACATGGCCCCGAACACCTCGTCGAACATCGTCTCCAAGTCGGTGGCGCGCGGTGGCGGCCGCACCTCCTACCGCGGTCTGATCGAGATCGGTGAGGGCGCCCCCGGCTCCAAGTCCAACGTGCTGTGCGACGCGCTGCTCGTGGACACCATCTCCCGCTCGGACACCTACCCCTACGTCGACGTCCGCGAGGACGACGTGTCGATGGGCCACGAGGCGACCGTCTCCAAGGTCTCCGAGGACCAGCTCTTCTACCTGATGAGCCGCGGTCTGTCCGAGTTCGAGGCGATGGCGATGATCGTCCGCGGCTTCGTCGAGCCGATCGCCAAGGAGCTGCCGATGGAGTACGCGCTGGAGCTCAACCGGCTGATCGAGCTGCAGATGGAAGGCGCGGTCGGCTGACCCGCCGTCCCGCCCCCGTAGGCCGGTCGACCCGGCCCGCCCGTGGGCGGGCCGGCTCGGCCCGCCCCGTCGGACAGCACACGTCTTACTCAGAAAGAGAGCACTAGGACAGCCATGGCTGAGGCTCAGAATCTCCCGGTGGGCTCCACCACCGCCGGCTCGATCGCGGTGGCCGCGGAGTCGACCGTCGCCACCCGTATGAGCGCGCCCCCGTCCTTCGACGTGGCGTCCTTCCCGGTCCCGCACGGCCGCGAGGAGGAATGGCGGTTCACCCCGCTGGAGCGCCTGCGCGGTCTGCACGACGGCACCGCCGTCGCCACCGACGAAGGCGTCAAGATCGCCGTCGAGGCGCCCGAGGGCGTCCGCGTCGAGGCCGTCGGCCGTGACGACGCGCGGCTCGGCCGGGCCGGCAAGCCGGTGGACCGCGTCGCCGCCCAGGCGTACAGCGCCTTCGCGCAGGCCTCGGTCGTGACCGTGCCGAAGGAGACCGTGCTCACCGAGCCGATCCGCATCGCGGTGCACGGTGACGGCGGCACCGCCTACAGCCACCAGGTGATCGAGCTCGGCGCCTTCGCCGAGGCGGTCGTCGTCATCGACCACACCGGTGACGCGGTGCTCGCCGCCAACGTCGAGTACGTCCTCGGCGACGGAGCCAAGCTCACCGTCGTCTCCGTCCAGGACTGGGACGACAAGGCCGTGCACGTCGCCCAGCACAACGCCCTCGTCGGCCGCGACGCCTCCTTCAAGTCGGTCGTCGTCACCTTGGGCGGCGACCTGGTCCGGCTGCACCCGCGGGTCGCCTACGCGGGCACCGGCGGCGAGGCCGAGCTGTTCGGCCTGTACTTCACCGACGCCGGCCAGCACCAGGAACACCGCCTCCTGGTCGACCACAACGTCCCGCACTGCAAGTCCAACGTCGTCTACAAGGGCGCGCTGCAGGGCGACGACGCGCACGCCGTGTGGATCGGCGACGTGCTCATCGAGGCCAGGGCCGAGGGCACCGACACCTACGAGATGAACCGCAACCTCGTCCTCACCGACGGCGCCCGTGTCGACTCCGTGCCCAACCTGGAGATCGAGACCGGCGAGATCGTCGGCGCCGGCCACGCCTCCGCGACCGGCCGCTTCGACGACGAGCAGCTCTTCTACCTGATGGCCCGCGGCATCGCCGAGCAGGACGCCCGCCGTCTGGTCGTCCGCGGCTTCTTCGCCGAACTCGTCCAGCAGATCGGCGTCCCGGACATCGAGGAGCGTCTGATCGCCAAGATCGAGGAGGAGCTGGAGGCTTCGGTCGGATGACCTTCCAACGCGCCTGCGGGCTGAGCGAGCTGGAGGAGGACACCCCGAAGCGGGTGGAACTCGACGGCACGCCGGTCTCCCTCGTGCACACCGGGGGCGAGGTGTTCGCGATCAACGACATCTGTTCGCACGCGAACGTCTCCCTCTCGGAGGGCGAGGTCGACGACTGCCACATCGAGTGCTGGCTGCACGGCTCGCGCTTCGACCTCCGCTCGGGCAAGCCCGACAGCCTTCCGGCCACGCGCCCCGTCCCCGTATACCCCGTAAAGATCGAAGGGGACGACGTGCTCGTCTCCCTCACCCAGGAGTCCTGAGGCATCCATGGCAACGCTTGAAATCCGAGACCTGCACGTCACCGTCGAGGCCGACAACGCCACGAAGGAAATCCTCAAGGGCGTCGACCTCACCGTGAAGCAGGGCGAGACGCACGCCATCATGGGCCCCAACGGCTCCGGCAAGTCGACCCTCGCCTACGCCCTGGCCGGTCACCCCAAGTACACCGTCTCCGGCGGCAGCGTCACCCTCGACGGCGAGGACGTCCTGGAGATGTCCGTCGACGAGCGCGCCCGCGCCGGCCTGTTCCTCGCCATGCAGTACCCGGTCGAGGTCCCCGGTGTCTCCGTCTCCAACTTCCTGCGCACCTCCGCCACCGCCATCCGCGGCGAGGCCCCCAAGCTGCGCACCTGGGTGAAGGAGGTCAAGGAGACCATGGAGCGCCTCCACATGGACCCCGCCTTCGCCGAGCGCAACGTCAACGAGGGCTTCTCCGGCGGTGAGAAGAAGCGTCACGAGATCCTCCAGCTGGAGCTCCTCAAGCCGAAGGTCGCGATCCTCGACGAGACCGACTCCGGCCTGGACGTCGACGCGCTGCGCATCGTCTCCGAGGGCGTCAACCGCGTCCGCGAGTCCGGTGAGGTCGGCACCCTGCTGATCACGCACTACACGCGCATCCTGCGCTACATCAAGCCCGACCACGTCCACGTGTTCGCCGACGGGCGGATCGCCGAGTCCGGCGGAGCCGAGCTCGCCGACAAGCTGGAGAACGAGGGCTACGAGGCATACGCGAAGGGTGGCGCATCCGAGTGACACAGCTGCCGGGCCTCCTCACCGAGCCCAGGCTCCTTGACGAGGCCGTCCGAGGCGACTTCCCCATCCTGGACCGCCAGGTCCACGACGGCCGGAAGCTGGTCTACCTGGACAACGCGGCGACCAGCCAGAAGCCGCGTCAGGTGCTGGACGCGCTCAGTGAGTACTACGAGCGCTACAACGCCAACGTCCACCGCGGTGTGCATGTGCTCGCCGAGGAGGCCACGGCGCTGTACGAGGGCGCGCGCGACAAGGTCGCGGAGTTCGTCAACGCGCCCTCACGCAACGAGGTGATCTTCACGAAGAACGCCTCGGAGTCGCTCAACCTCGTGGCGAACATGCTGGGCTGGGCCGACGAGCCCTACCGGGTGGACCACGAGACCGAGATCGTCATCACGGAGATGGAGCACCACTCCAACATCGTGCCGTGGCAGCTGCTCGCGCAGCGCACCGGTGCGAAGCTGAAGTGGTTCGGCCTCACCGACGACGGCCGCCTCGACCTGTCCAACATCGACGAGGTCATCACCGAGAAGACGAAGATCGTCTCCTTCGTGCTGGTGTCCAACATCCTGGGCACGGTCAACCCGGTCGAGGCGATCGTGCGCCGCGCCCAGGAGGTCGGCGCCCTGGTGTGCGTCGACGCCTCCCAGGCCGCCCCGCACATGCCGGTGGACGTCCAGGCCCTCCAGGCCGACTTCGTGGCCTTCACCGGCCACAAGATGTGCGGCCCGACCGGCATCGGCGTCCTGTGGGGCCGCCAGGAGCTGCTCGAGGACCTGCCGCCGTTCCTCGGCGGCGGCGAGATGATCGAGACCGTGTCGATGAGCTCGTCGACCTACGCGCCGGCCCCGCACAAGTTCGAGGCGGGCACCCCGCCGATCGCCCAGGCGGTCGGTCTCGGTGCCGCGATCGACTACCTGTCGGCCATCGGCATGGACAAGATCCTCGCTCACGAGCACGCGCTCACCGAGTACGCCGTCAAGCGGCTGGCCGAGGTTCCGGACCTGCGCATCATCGGCCCCGACACGGCCGAGAACCGCGGCGCCACGATCTCGTTCGCGCTGGGCGACATCCACCCGCACGACGTGGGCCAGGTCCTCGACGAGCTGGGCATCGCGGTCCGGGTCGGCCACCACTGCGCGCGGCCGGTCTGCCTGCGGTACGGAATTCCGGCGACCACGCGAGCGTCGTTCTATCTGTACTCCACACCGGCCGAGATCGACGCACTGGTCGACGGCCTGGAGCACGTACGGAACTTCTTCGGCTGAGGGGCTGGCTGGGCGTGAAGCTTGATTCGATGTACCAGGAAGTCATCCTGGACCACTACAAGAACCCGCACGGGCGGGGCTTGCGGGACGGCGACGCCGAGGTGCACCACGTCAACCCGACGTGCGGCGACGAGATCACGCTGCGGGTGAAGTACGACGGCACGACGATCAGCGACGTCTCGTACGAGGGGCAGGGCTGCTCCATCAGCCAGGCTTCCGCCTCCGTGCTGAACGACCTGCTGGTCGGCAAGGACCTCGCCACGGCGCAGCGGATCCAGGAGACCTTCCTGGAGCTGATGCAGTCCAAGGGCAAGATCGAGCCGGACGACGCGATGGAGGAGACCCTGGAGGACGCGGTCGCGTTCGCCGGGGTGTCCAAGTACCCCGCCCGCGTCAAGTGCGCCCTCCTGAGCTGGATGGCGTGGAAGGACGCGACAGCCCAGGCCCTGGGCTCCGACGCCGAAAGGACAACGGCATGAGCGAGACCGTGGAGATGAAGCCGGCCTCGGAGGAGGAGCTCCGCGAGGCCCTGATGGACGTCGTCGACCCCGAACTGGGCATCGACGTCGTCAACCTGGGCCTGATCTACGGCGTCCACGTCGACGACTCCAATGTGGCGACCGTCGACATGACCCTGACGTCCGCGGCCTGTCCGCTGACCGACGTCATCGAGGACCAGGCCAAGTCCGCCACCGAAGGCCTGGTCAGCGAGCTGCGCATCAACTGGGTCTGGATGCCGCCGTGGGGCCCCGACAAGATCACGGACGACGGCCGCGACCAGCTGAGGGCGCTCGGCTTCAACGTCTGAGACGTCCGTCCGGCACCGGTTTTCCCGCGGAACGGCGACACCCCGCACGGGTGTCGCCGTTCCGCGTATGCGGGATCGCGCATACGCGTTCCGCACCGGGGCGCCGGACCGTTGTGTACGCTCGTACACATGGGATACCTGCTGCTCGCCGGGGCGATCGCCGCGGAGGTGGGCGCCACCACCGCCATGAAGTACAGCGACGGCTTCAGCAGACTCTGGCCCTCGCTGCTGACCCTGCTCGGCTACGTGGTCTCCTTCACCCTGCTCGCGCAGACGCTGCGCACCCTCTCCATCGGCACCGCGTACGCCATCTGGGCGGGGGTGGGCACGGCCGCCATCGCCGCGATCGGCGTCATGTTCATGGGGGAAGGGCTGACCGTCGTCAAGGCCGCCGGCATCGCGCTGATCATCGTGGGCGTGGTCGTGCTCAACCTCGGCGGCGCGCACTGATGGCCCGGCGGTACGACCCCGAGCGGCGCCGGCGGATCATCGACGCGGCGATCCGCGTCGTCGGCAGGAGCGGCATCGCGGGGCTCAGCCACCGCACCGTCGCCGCCGAGGCCGATGTGCCGCTCGGCTCCACGACGTACCACTTCAAGACCCTCGACGAGCTGCTGGTGGCCGCGCTGCGCCAGGCGAACGAGGGCTTCGCCAAGGCCGTCGCCGCACGCGGCGCCCTGGAGGACCCGCGCACCGACCTGGCGGCCGGACTCGCCGGCCTGCTCGGGGAATGGCTCGCGGGCGAACGCACCGGCGTCGAGCTGGAGTACGAGCTGTACCTGGCCGCCCTGCGCCGCCCCGCCCTGCGCCCCGTCGCGGCCGAGTGGTGCGAGGACGTCACCGGCCTGCTGTCCCGCCGCACCGACCCGGTCACCGCCCGGGCCCTGGTCGCCCTGATGGACGGCATCGGCCTCCAGACCCTGCTGACCGGAACGCCGTACGACGAGGCGTACGCACGGGAGATGTTCGGGCGGATCGTTCCCGGGGGCTGACGGGGCGTCGGCGCGCTGCTCCGACCCGGGGTGCTCTCCGCTCCCGGGACGGTCCGCCCGGTACCCGAGACGGCGGGGCACCGGTTCGCATCGCCGGGCCCGGGCCGGTTAGGTTGCCCTCATGACCGACTCGACTGCTCAGAGCACCACCGGCGCGGTGGCCGCCGGCCTCGCCACCCTCGCCGCCGACGGAACCGTCCTCGACACCTGGTTCCCCGCCCCCGAACTCTCCGACGCGCCCGGCCCGTCCGGCACCGAGCGGCTGTCCGCCGAGCGCGCCGCCGACCTGCTCGGCGCCGGCGCGACCGCGGCGATCGGACCGGACGCGCGCCGGGGCGTCGAAGTGGTCGCGGTCCGTACGGTCATCTCCTCGCTCGACGAGAAGCCGACCGACGCGCACGACGTCTACCTGCGCCTCCACCTGCTCTCGCACCGTCTGGTCAAGCCGCACGGCCAGAACCTGGAGGGCATGTTCGGCTTCCTCGCGAACGTCGCCTGGACCTCGCTCGGTCCCGTCGCCGTGGACGACGTCGAGAAGGTGCGGCTCAACGCCCGTGCCGAGGGCCTGCACCTGGCCGTCACGTCCATCGACAAGTTCCCCCGGATGACGGACTACGTCGTCCCCAAGGGCGTCCGCATCGCCGACGCGGACCGGGTCCGCCTGGGCGCCCACCTCGCCGCGGGCACCACGGTCATGCACGAGGGCTTCGTCAACTTCAACGCGGGCACGCTCGGCACCTCCATGGTCGAGGGCCGCATCTCCGCGGGCGTCGTCGTCGGCGACGGCTCGGACATCGGCGGCGGCGCCTCCACCATGGGCACGCTGTCCGGCGGCGGCAGCGTGATCATCTCCATCGGCGAGCGCTGCCTGGTCGGCGCGGAGGCGGGCGTCGGCATCGCGCTCGGCGACGAGTGCGTCGTCGAGGCCGGCCTCTACGTCACCGCGGGCACCCGCGTGACCATGCCCGACGGCGAGGTCGTCAAGGCCCGCGCGCTGTCCGGCGCCTCCCACATCCTCTTCCGCCGCAACTCGATCAGCGGCGCGGTCGAGGCCCGCCCGAACAACGCGGTCTGGGGCGGCCTGAACGACGTCCTGCACAGCCACAACTGACGGGTCGTCCCCGTGCGCCCGGGTGCGGTCACCACACCTGGGCGCGGCAGTCGGCGCGGGTCTTCGCCTCAGCGGCTCAGGACCGTTTCCCGGCGCATGTGGGAGAGCTTCTCCGGGTTGCGTACGGCGTAGAGACCGGTGACGAGGCCGCCCTCGACGTGGACCGTCAGGACGGTGTCGAGTTCCCCGTCGACCCGCAGGAGCAGTGCCGGGCGGCCGTTGACCTGGGCCGGCAGGAACGACGAACCGGCGGGGATCCTGCCCAGGCCCGCGGCCAGCAGGCGGGCCACCTTGTCGGCCCCGACGACGGGCCGCAGGACGGCCTGCCTGACTCCGCCGCCGTCGCCCAGCAGGACGACGTCCGGCGCGAGGATGTCGAGCAGGTTCTGGAGGTCTCCCGTCTCGACCGCCTGACGGAACGCGTCGAGCGCCTTCCGGGAGTCCGTCGGCGACACGTGTTCGCGCGGCCGGCGTGCCGCCACGTGGGCGCGTGCGCGGTGCGCGATCTGGCGGACCGCGGCCGGTTTCCGGTCGACGGCCTCCGCGATCTCGTCGTACTCCAGGGCGAACACCTCGCGCAGCACGAACACCGCCCGCTCCGTCGGCGTGAGCGTCTCCAGCACCAGCATCATCGCCGTCGAGACGCTGTCGGCCAGTTCGACGTCCTCGGCCACGTCGGGCGCGGTGAGCAGCGGCTCGGGCAGCCACGAGCCCACATAGGACTCCTTGCGGCGGCCGAGCGTGCGCACCCGGTTCAGCGCCTGGCGCGTGGTGATCCGGACCAGGTACGCCCGCCGGTCCCGCACCGTGCCGAGATCGACCCCCGCCCACCGCAGCCAGGTCTCCTGCAGTACGTCCTCCGCGTCGGCGGCCGAGCCCAGCATCTCGTAGGCGACCGTGAACAGGAGACTGCGGTGGTCGACGAACGCCTCGGTGGCGGCATCCGTTCCCGCGTCGCCCGCGGGGCGCCCGGCCGTGGACTCGCTTCGTTCGCTCTTCACCGGACGCTCCTTCGCTTCCGACTGTGTCATGCGCACAGGACACCGGTCCCCGCGGATCTGTGACACCCCTCTGCCATGGGCTGTGTCACACAGCGGTTCCGTCACACGAAGCCGGCGGTCGGCATCTCGTGTTCGTCCGATGCAACACCACGAGTGAGGACGCCATCATGGATGCCCGATTCGATCTGTTCGCCAACGAGATCGCCCTCAAGTTCGCCAAGCGGTTCGCCGCCGCCGGCCTGGTGATCCAGCAGTCGCCGCTGCCCCGGTCCACGCAGGAGCTGGTGTCGCTGCGCGCCAGCCAGATCAACGGCTGCGGCCACTGCGTCGACGTGCACACCAAGGAGGCCGCTGCCGCCGGTGAGACCGCGGTCCGGCTCAACCTGGTGGCCGCCTGGCGCGAGTCCACCGTGTTCACCGAGGCCGAGCAGGCCGCGCTGGCCCTCGCCGAGGAGGGCACCCGGCTCGGCGACGCCCACCACGGAGTGTCCGACGAGACCTGGGCCCGGGTGCGCGAGCACTACGACGACGATCGGACCGCGGCGCTGGTCGCCCTGGTCGCGCTGATCAACGCGGCCAACCGGCTCGCCGTGATCGTGCACCAGAAGGGGGGCTCGTACGAGCCGGGCATGGCCGCCCACGTCCTCGACTGAGAGGCGGGAGCGCGCGGCGAGCGGTGACGGTCAGCCCGCCGTGAGGTTCTCGTGGAGCGACCTGAGACTGTCGGTCGTCTTCCGGTCCGCCGGCCTCAGGGGCCGGCGGACCGGGCCCGCCGGCAGGCCGAGGGCGGTGAGGAGGGCCTTCGTGGTGACCGTGCCGGGCAGGCCGTTCGCCATCAACGCCTCGATGAGGGCGCTCGCCCGCCGCTGGAGATCCGCCGCGCGGGCCGTGTCGCCCGCGTCGAAGGCGTCCAGGACGGCGCGCAGGTGGTCCGGGACCACGTTCGCGACCGTACTGGCGTAACCGGCGCCGCCGACCGCGTACAGGGCCAGGATGTGCTCGTCGCAGCCCGCGTAGTAGGCGAGGTCCGTGCGGGCGAGGACCTTCTGGGCGGCCAGGAAGTCGTACGAGCAGTCCTTCACCGCGACGATCCGGGGGTGCTCGGCGAGCCGCAGCATCGTGTCGGGTTCGATGCGGGTGCCCGTGCGGGCCGGGATGTCGTACAGGACCAGGGGGAGGCCGGTGACGTCCGCGATCTCGCGGAAGTGGGCCTCGATCGCGTCCTGTGGCGGGCGGCTGTAGTACGGGGCGACGACCAGGAGGCCGTCCGCGCCCGCCTTTTCGGCCTCTCGGGCGAGTTCGGCGGTGTGCGCGGTGTCGGCGGTGCCGACTCCGGCGACGATCGCGGCGCGGCTGCCCACGGCCTCCCGTACCGCCGTGACGAGGGCGGACTTCTCGGCGTCCGTCGTGGTCGGGGACTCTCCCGTCGTACCGGACAGGACCAGGCCGTCGCAGCCGCGGCTCACCAGGTGGTCGGCCAGGCGCGCGGCGCCGTCCAGGTCCAGGGCACCGGCGGGGGTGAAGGGAGTGACCATGGCGCAGAGGGCGCGGCCGAAGGGAGACGGGGACGGGGACGCGGAGGGGGACGGGGTGGTCATGGGAGTAGTCTCGGTGCGATCAACGCGTAGCTCCACTTATATCTGCTACCTGCTATTGGTAAGCATGGGTAATCGATAGCGGCTCGGGATAAGAGCCGCGCGGTCCGGGTACCCGGACGGTCCCGACCGAGAGGAGGCGGAACGCCGTGACCGCAACCACCGAGCACCGTCCGGCCCGCGACACACACGGCCGTGACCAGCAGAGCCGCGAGTACAGCGGTGGCACACGCATGCGTGATGACCACAGCCGTGATGACCACAGCCGTGACGAGTACAGCCGTGACGAGCACAGCGTGGGCGAACTCGTCGGACAGGCCACCGAGCAGGTCTCCCGGCTGGTACGGCAGGAAGTGGCCCTGGCCAAGGTGGAGCTGGCCGAGAAGGGCCGCCGGGCCGGAATCGGCGGCGGCATGCTGGGCGGCGCGGGCGCCTTCGCCTATGCGGGTCTGCTCGCGGCGGCCTTCACCGGGGGCGCCGCGCTCTCCCTCGTCCTGCCGGTGTGGGCGGCGGCGCTGATCATCACGGCCGTGCTGTTCTTGGTCGCGGGTGTGCTGGCGGTGGTCGGACGCGGCCAGCTGCGGAAGGCCACGCCGGCGGCCCCGGAGCAGGCGCTGGACAGCGTGAAGGCCGACGTGGAGGAGATCAAGGGAAGGGCACACCGATGACGCGGGACGTGAACGGCGTGAACGAGCCTGCGGGGGCGGCGGGTTCCGGTTCCGGGGCCCACATCGAGGCCGGGGCCGAGCAGGATGCCGCCCACGGGGCCAAGGGGCCGGACGAGCTGCGGCGGGAGATCGACCGGACCCGGCACGAACTCGGTGACACGGTGGAGCAGTTGGCCGGGAAGATGGACGTCAAGGGGAACGCGATGGCCCGCGTGGAGGACCTGCGCGACAAGGCAGGGGCGGTGACCGTACAGCTGCGGAGCAACGCCACGCAGGCCCGGCGGGCCGGGACGCGCAAGCCGTGGCCGGTGATGGTCGCCGGCGGGACGGTGGCCGGACTGGCGGCGACGGCGGTGCTGCGGCGGCGCGGGGCGCACTGACGGCGGACCGGGTCGGGCGGGCACGGCCGAGGGCCGGCCGGACGGGAACGTA